>CAIYPU010000054.1 GCA_903928225.1 uncultured Chlorobiaceae bacterium | reverse complement strand
GGGCTCTCCGGTTTCGAGGACACGGTATGCGGCAGCAAGCGCCGGATGGAGAAAGTTCATCTGGTTTTCCTTGTTCATGGTTGTTCTTTTCTGATATGGGCCTCCCCGGAGGCGACAAAAAGCGGACGGCCGTCAGCGCCAAGAAGGATAAGCTCCCCTCCCGGAGCGATTCCCGCCACGGTTCCGCGGATGGTCTGCCTGTGCTGTTCCACAGCCACCTCCCTGGCGTTGAGGTACGAATGCTCTTCGAGGTACGGGACGATGAACGAGAGGTCATCCTTTGATAGCCATTCGCGATAAAGCGGTTCGAAATGGTTCAGAACCCCCGCGAGCAGCTCCGGTCGGGAAACCGCAACTCCCGTTTCCAGGGCAAGCGACGTTGCAAGGTGCTGCAGTTCAGGTGAAAAACCGGACTGGTTCACGTTGATGCCGACACCGACAATTACAAAATGGGTAAGGTCGGGCTCGGACTGCATTTCGCACAGCACGCCGCACACTTTGCGGTCGTTCAGGAGAATGTCGTTCGGCCATTTCACCTTCGCCCGAGCGCCGGGAACCTGCCTGACAAGCACCCGGTGGATTGCTGCCGCGACAAGCAGGGTGAGCTGGGGAATACGGACCGACGGGAGTTCAGGGCGGAGGATGAATGAAAAATAGAGATTGACGCCCGGCGGGGAGCTCCAGATCCTTCCCATCCTGCCCCTGCCGCCTGTCTGGGCATCGGCCGCGACCACGGTGCCTTCGGCGGCACCTTCCTGGGCTAGCGCTTTCGCTATCTGGTTGGTAGAAACCGCTTCGTGCCGGAAAATGAAATTTCTGCCCAGGCTGCCGGTTTCGAGGAACATGCCGACCTCGGCACCGACCGGCCTTCCGGAAAGAGCGGTCAGCCGATATCCCCGGCCGGTCACCGCTTCGATGAGGTAGCCCTCGTCGCGAAGCAGGCCGACATGCTTCCACACAGCGCTTCTGGTTATTGAAAATTCACGGCACAGCTCTTCTCCAGATATGAATGCGCCTGACCTGCAGAGCGCATCGAGAATTCCGGCTGTGACTTCGTTCATGTTCCCAAGAGAGAGACGTTACGGCACCAGCCGCCTGAAAATTGTAAACCTGAATTTATGGTGAGGTTGACAACTATGCAATAAAAAAAACGCGCTGGAGCGCGCCTTTTATTCCATATCGAGCGGTCAGGGCTTCTGCCCCATCGCCGCCATGGTCGAAGTTTCATAGTTGCGGCGATAAGCCTGGATCCCTTTGAAAATTGCCCATGCGAGCCTCGACTGAACCTCGCGGTTCCTCAGCAGCTCTTCTTCCCGGGGGTTCGAAAGATAGCCGACCTCGACCAGCGCACTTGGCATGGAAGGGGTCCATAACACCATGAAACCTGCCTGCCTTACCCCCCTCGAACTGACCGCACTGCGTTCATCCGGGGTGAGGATATTCTGTGCAATGGTGGTTGACTGCTTGACGAAAGCGCTCTGAGCCATGCTGCTCATAATGAGGTATTCTTCGGAAAACCCTTTGTACTGCTCCCGGTAATCGGATTCCTGCCGGATAACGGCATTTTCCATCATTGCCACATCGAGCGATGCTTTTGTTTTATGGGGACCGAGTATGTATACTTCTGAGCCTCGTGCGGAATGGTTCGGGCTGGAATTGCAGTGCACGCTCAGGAAGAGTTTTCCGCCGTTCCTGTTGGCGATGCGGCCCCGCTCATGCAGCGGGATGAAGGTGTCATCATCCCTGGTGTAGATCACTCTGACTTCAGGCCACTGCTGCCGGATATGGTTGCCGATATCACGGACGATATTGAGAACGACATCCTTCTCCCTGGTGCCGGTCACGCCGATAGCCCCGGGGTCCTTGCCTCCGTGGCCGGCATCGAGCACGATGGTGTCGAACTTCCATTTTTCAATGTCACGGCTGATGACCTTTTCGATCTGCCGCTGTTTTTCCTTTTTATGAATCTCCTCGACATTGGCATCGTAACGGACATAGATCACATAACGGTTGTTCTTTTCATCCCTGGTAAGATCGATAGACCTGATCACGTAAGCCCGGTTGTCGAGCGAAAGGGTGAGCTGCACACCGCCACCTTCGAACTTTTTCGGGGTGATAGACTTGACGACGCCTCCGCTGTAGATTTTCGAAAGCGAACGCAGGTCACCGGCAGCCTTTTCCATCGAGAAATAGGCATACCCTTCCGAGTCGGGTTTCAGCAACGATGCCTGTGCGAGCGGTCCCGATGTCCGGACCGTGATGATCGCACCGTTCGCCCGGTTGTCCATATCGACGCCGGTGATCTGCATCATCGCCGGCTGTGCCTGAACATCTGCGGCAGGGGGCAGTGACGGCCCCTGTCCCGGATGGGGAGGGGGCGCAACGGGCCCGTCTTCGGTTTCGTCTCCGACAATGCCCGTCGCTTCCGCTTTTTCGCTGTTACGGCGGCCGTCGAACCTTGCGCTTATCTTTTCCAGAGAGGGGTTGAACGTGATCTCTCTGTCGAGCCAGAGTTCAAAAAGCCTGCATGCGTCGGCAACCGGAAGAAACAGCCGGTTACCCTTTGCCGAAACCGGTGAACGAAGCTGGACGACCCTCCTTGGCAGGTCGGGATCCCTTGAAACGATGCGTGCGAAATTGTTGCCCCCGAGAAGCGTACAGAGGCTGCCTGGCATGCCGAGGGTCTCGTCGATGACCAGCGACCCCTGCTCCCTGCGGGAAATCAGACGAAGGGACCTCGCGAAAGATTCGATATCAACCGAGAGGTATCTGCCGCTCTTGAAGCAAAGAACCCTGATGACATAACCCTGGTTGTACCCTGTGGTAACGACAAGCGGCACCCTCGTTTCCCCGGAATATCCAGGCTGAGCGGCACCGACCGGGACCGTGGGAAAAAGCAGGAAAACGGCGAAAGCCAGAAGGATCGAACGGTAACGCAAACCATGCATCATGGAGGACATCATTGTCAGGTACAGTTTATCTTCATCGTTCAGTGAACATCAATGCGAGGGAAATGTTCAGCCCGGTTGCGGAATTTTCTCCTGCAAAATCGGCAATCACTGCGCCTTGCGCAAAGAGTTCCCGGAACAGTCATCAGTGGTTCCCGGCTTATAAAGATTAAAATACATTTTTTCCAGTGCCGCTCTAACCGGTATTTGTGAAAGGGGCTGCAACTTCAGGACGCTTTCATCCGGGAGTCCGGAGGACGGGGAAAATTTGTTTTTTTCGCTTCAACACCTATCTTTTTCAAAATTTTACACTCAGGCATCTCTTCTACCGACTATTTCAATCAGGGACCGACCAATGGCTGCACCATCATCAACACCATCCGCCAGGAACAGGACCCTGGTTGTCGTCGAGTCTCCGTCGAAGGCAAAAACCATCAATAAATACCTCGGGGACAAATACACGGTCTTCGCTTCGGTAGGACACATCAAGGACCTTCCGAAAAAAGAGATCGGCCTCGATTTCGACCGGCATTACGAGCCCCGCTACGAAATCATTGCAGGAAAGGAAAAAGTCGTCAGGCAGATCAGGAAGCTTGCCTCCGAAGCCGATGAAATCCTGATCGCAACCGACCCTGACCGCGAAGGAGAAGCGATCGCCTGGCACATCGCCAACGAAATCGGCCCGGTTAAAAAGCCGGTATCGAGGGTCCTGTTCAATGAAATCACCAACAACGCCATCAGGGCTGCCATCCAGGAACCGAGGCAGATCGACTACCGTCTGGTACGATCGCAGCAGACCCGTCAGGGGCTCGACAAAATCGTGGGTTACAAGGTCAGCCCCTTCCTCTGGAACGTGGTCCTTCGAGGTCTCTCGGCTGGCAGGGTGCAGTCGGTCGCGCTCCGGCTCATCTGCGAGCGCGAAGCTGAGATAAACAATTTTCAGGTCAGGGAATACTGGACCATAGCCGGCGATTTCCAGGCACCCTCGGGAGAACCGTTCAGGACGAAGCTGGTCATGCTCGGCGGAGAGAAACCGGAAATCGGCAATCAGGCTGAAGCGGAAGCAATCGCAGCGCAGATCGGAGCATGCAGGTTTTCCGTTGCCGATATCATGCCCCGCATCCAGCAGCGCAGACCGCCCGTCGCCTTCACCACGTCGCTGCTCCAGCAGGCGGCATCGAACCAGCTCGGCTTCGGATCGAAAAAAACCATGAGCCTCGCCCAGCAGCTCTATGAAGGTATCGATCTCGGTCCGGAAGGAGCAACAGGCCTCATCACCTACATGAGGACCGACTCGACCCGTATCGGCAATGAAGCCGCCGCCCACGCAAGGGAGTTCATCAGCAAGGAGTTCGGAAAGGATTATATCGGACACGGGGGCTCTTCCCGCCAGGGCAAGAACGCGCAGGACGCGCACGAGGCAATACGGCCGACCTCCATCGCACGCAGGCCGGAACTGGTCGCCCGCTTCCTCTCCAACGACCAGTTCCGGCTCTACGAGCTGATCTGGAAGCGTTTCATCGCCTCGATGATGGCCCCGGCCAAAATCGAACAGACCAGGGTCGATGTGGGCGAACCATCCTCGAAGTTCCTGTTCAGGGCAACGGGCAGCAGGGTCCTTTTCCCCGGCTTCATGCGCGTCTACGACGACCAGCGCGAACTCGACTACGAAGCCCAGGCTTCGACAAAGGAAGATGTCGAGAAGGAGCAGAACGTCCAGCTTCCGGAAAAACTCGCTGTTCGCGATCCGCTGAAACTCGAAAACATCGACAGCAGGCAGAGCTTTACCCGCCCTCCTGCACGGTACACCGAAGCGAGCCTCGTCAAGGACCTCGACAACTACGGCATCGGCCGCCCGTCCACCTACGCATCGATTTTTTCCACGCTCCAGGAACGGCGCTATGTCGAACTTGAAAAAAAGAAGATCATCCCGACCGAGCTCGGCAAGGACGTCTCGCTCATCCTCGTCGCAAACTTCCCGGACCTGTTCAACGTCGGCTTCACGGCTTACATGGAAAACGAGCTCGACAAGGTAGCAACCGGTGAAGACGAGTATGAAAAAGTGCTCGACAGTTTCTACAAACCTCTCGAAACAGCCCTCAGCCTTCGCAAAAACGATCCGCTGATCCCGCAGAACAGCGAAACCGAGACCTGCGATAAATGCGGCAAGGGAAAGATGATCGTCAAATGGACGGCAAGCGGGAAGTTCCTGGGCTGTTCGTGCTACCCGAAATGCAAGAACATCAAGGCGCTCAGCTCCAGCAAGTCAAAGCCAGCCGACACCGGCGTGCTCTGCCCCGCATGCGGTGAAGGGCACATGCTCCTGCGCAAAGGAAGGCTCGGTCCATTCCTCGCCTGCTCAAGCTATCCGAAGTGCAACACCCTGCTGAACCTCAACAAACAGCGCCATATCGAACCGATGAAAACCCCGCCGGTGCAGACCGACATCGCCTGCCCGAAATGCGGCGCGCCGCTCTATCTCAGAAGCGGCAAACGGGGGCTCTGGCTCGGCTGTTCGAAATTCCCGAAATGCAGGGGCCGCCTCGCCTGGGGGACGCTCGACGGGAAGGTCCAGGCCCATTGGGAATCGGTGATGGAAAAGCACCGAAGGGAACATCCGGAAGTGACGCTGAGGATGGCCGACGGCAAACCGGTGCCCATGAACATTTCCGTGGACGATATTATCCATCGGGCGGAAGAGGCCGGACTGGTATCATCCCCCGTCAGCGAAGGCTCTGAAATCACTGCATGAGCAGCGCAAGCCTGTAGGCGATGAACGACAATACCCAGGCTGCACAAAGGGAATATCCCGAGTAGATCGCCACAGGCTTCCAATCACCGACCTCCTTTTTCATCACGCCGATCGTTGCGACACAGGGCAGGTAAAGCAGCACGAATACCATCAGGCTCAATGCCGTCGCCGGGCTGAACCCAGGGTCGCTTCTCAGGATCGTTGAAAGCTCAGGATGATCCGCCCCCCCCTTTCCGATGGAAAAGATGGTCCCAAGCGTCGAAACGACAACTTCCTTGGCGCTGAGCCCGGTCACCAGCGCGATGCCGATCCGCCAGTCGAACCCGAGCGGGCTGATAACCGGTTCGATCAGTTTCCCGGCCCTTCCTGCAAAGGAATATTCAAGCTGTTCCGCCCTTATTCGCGATCCAAGTTCCTGCAGGTGCAGCGTTTTTTCACTTTCGGCAAGTGCGTTTTCCTGGATGCGCACCGTTTCTGTTGCAAGCTTCCGGTCAAGCTCCTGCTGGCGCGGATAGTTGCTTGCCGCCCAGATAATGATGACTGCACCGAGAATCAGGGTGCCCGCTTTTTTCACGTACATCAGTGCTTTCATCCTCGCCTGGAAAAATACCGAGGAAAATGTCGGCCAGCGGTATGGAGGCAGCTCCATGACGAAAGGCTCCGAATCGGCTTTGAGGACGGTCGATTTCAGCAGTTTCGCGGTCAGCAGGCCGACAGTGATGCCGAGCAGATAGATGCCGAACATGACGTTGGCCGCTTCACGGGGAGCGAAAAATGCGCCGCATAAAAGAATGTAGACCGGAAGTTTCGCCCCGCAGCTCATGAAGGGAATGATCATGATGGTCGCGAGCCTGTCGGAACGGTTCTTCAGGGTCCTTGTTGCCATGATGGCCGGAATGGAGCAGCCGAAGCCGGTCACCATGGGAATGAAGGACTTGCCGTGAAGACCGAAACGGTGCATCACCCGGTCAATCACGAATGCCGCCCTGGCCATGTAGCCGGATGCTTCGAGGAACGAGAGCCCGATGAAGAGCAGCACGATATTGGGCACGAAAACAAGGACGCCGCCCACCCCTGACAGAATACCGTCGATGAGCACCGATCGGAGCAGATCGTTCCTGATGATCGGGGCAAGGAGCGCCGCAGCATTTGTAAACAGCCATTCGAGTGCGTCCATAAGAGGTGCGCCGAGCGTGAAGGTCCCCTGGAAAATCGTCCAGACGACCAGCAGAAAGACCGGAAGGCCGAGCACCCTGTTCAGTACGATCATATCGATATAATCGGTGACGGTGGCTTTCTTCCTCTCCGGCTGCCGCACGCACTCCTGCATGGCGCCCCGGATAAAGGCGTGGCGGTCTTCGGATATCAGCTCTTCAGGATCGGCATCGTACAACTTTTCCGTCTCCCTCATCGCATCCTGGAGCGCAAGTTCGGTCTTCACCCAGACAGGGTACTGCTGCACCTCATGGTAGACTTCGCGATCGTTTTCGAGAAGCTTCACGGCAAGCCATCGAGGATTGTAGGCCCCGAGTTCCTTCTCCGTTTCCAGAATACCTTCAATCCTGCCAATCCGTATCTCGAGCTCATCACGGTAGTAGAGTTTGTTCCTGCGGATTTCGATATCCTTCCGGGAAACCCTGATGATATGGTCAAGCAGTTTTTCAATTCCTATATTCTTTTTTGCGGACACCGGCACGATGTGGCAGCCAAGCAGTTTCTGGAGGTACTTCGTGTCGATGGATATCCCTTTTTCCTGAACCTCGTCGATCATGTTGAGCGCGACGATGAAATCGACTTCGAGCTCCATGAGCTGGGTGGTGAACAGCAGGTTCCGTTCCAGGTTGGGCCCTTCGACGACATTGACCACCACATCGGGCCGCTCCCGGATCAGGTATTGCCGCGCGACTATCTCTTCGGGAGAGTATGGCGTGAGTGAATAGGTGCCGGGAAGATCGACAAAAGTGATCCTGTATCCTTTGTATTCGAGGTCGCCCTCGTGCTTCTCGACGGTAACGCCTGGAAAATTTCCCACTTTCTGGTGAGAACCCGTCAGAAGGTTGAACAAGGAAGATTTACCGCAGTTGGGGTTTCCGGCAAGGGCGACCCGGATCTCCCGTTCCGCGCTCATGCAGCGCCCCCATTGCCCAGGGCGGCAGGAATGCATGAGTCGGCTTCGATGTTCCTAACTTCATCGCCCGGTTTCTGGACCATGATTCCATGGGCTTCGTTCTTCCTCAAAGCCAGGTACATTCCCTTGAAAAAAATCTCGACCGGGTCGCCGAGGGGGGCGACACGCAGCACTTTGAATGAAGTCCCCCTCGTCAGCCCCATATCCATGATCCTTCTCCTGACCGACTGCTCGGCTTTGAGCGCTTTCACTTCGGCCGTTTCGCCAACCTTCAGATCCGATAACCGCATAGGTAAAAATGTATTGAAATCGTCAGCAAAAAAATATTAATTAGATTAAATATAAATAACCGAACAGATGAAATAAAGGTTCATCAGCATTTAAATAAAATTTACCGGTCAAGAAGACGGCGCAGGACGGCGGGAAGAATTCCTCCGTTCCTGTAGTAGCCGGCTTCGAGAGGGGTATCGATACGGCACCGCACCCTGAAAACTTTTTCAGTCGCGGTACCGGGAACGGTAGCAGAGACATCGAGCATGCCGCCCGGCTGTACGCTGTCATCCATCGCCACCGAGAAGATCTCATTTCCCGAAAGCCCGAGCGACATGGCGCTCTCACCTTCCATGAACTCGAGCGGAAGGATGCCCATGCCGATGAGGTTTGAACGGTGGATCCTCTCGAAACTGCAGGCGATGACCGCACGAACGCCGAGCAGCTGGCACCCTTTCGCGGCCCAGTCCCGGCTGCTTCCCATGCCGTAGTCCTTTCCTGCGATCACGATGAGCGGAACATTTTCCGCCGCATAACGCACAGCCGCGTCGTAGATCGTCATGAGCCCGCCGCCGGCATCCTGCTTTCCGTAATAAACGGTAATGCCGCCCTCGGTCCCGCCGGCAAGGATGTTGCGAAGACGGATGTTGTCGAAGGTACCCCGCACCATGACCTCGTGGTTGCCGCGCCTCGAGCCGAAACTGTTGAAATCAGACTGTTTAACCCCGAGCGATGCAAGATGGAGCCCTGCCGGCTGGGAGGGTTTTATCGATCCTGCCGGGCTGATGTGGTCGGTCGTGACGGAATCGCCGAACAGCGCAAGGCATCTCGCTCCCGCGATTGCCTCGGGCGGGCCGGGAAGCCGTTCCAGTCCTTCGAGAAACGGCGGTTTGCGGATGTAGGTTGAGGATGGTTCCCAGCGGTAAAGATCCCCCTGCGGCACCTCGATAGCCTGCCACTGCTCCGTGCCGGAAAAAACATCCGCATAGTTTCGGGTGAAAACTTCCGGGGAAACATACGCCCTGACAAGTTTTTCCACCGCTTCTTCGGCAGGCCAGAGATCCCTGAGGTAGACCGGTTTGCCTTCCCGGTCGAATGCGAGGGGTTCCCGAAGAAGGTCGATGCCCATGCTGCCCGCGATGGCATATGCCACGACAAGGGGCGGGCTTGCAAGATAGCTGGCCCGGACCTGTGGATGGATGCGCCCCTCGAAGTTCCTGTTGCCCGACAATACGGCGCATGCGACAATGTCGTCCCGTTCGATCGCCATGGATACGGCATCGGGAAGCGGCCCGGAATTGCCGATGCAGGTCGTGCAGCCGTATCCGACCGTCGAAAAACCAAGCTCATCGAGGTCTTCGCTGAGCCCTGACGCTTCGAGGTAGTCGGTGACGGCCCTTGAACCGGGGGCGAGCGAGGTTTTCACCCACGGCTTTACGCCCAGTCCCCTTTCCCTTGCGGCCCGTGCCAGAAGACCGGCGGCAATCATGACCGTCGGGTTGCTGGTGTTGGTGCAGGACGTGATTGCTGCGATAACGACGGGACCGTCACCAGGCAGGACCAATGATTGACCTACGGATAAACCGTCAGGGAAAGAAGCTTCCTGCTGAGCATGGTTGCAGCCGCCTTCGGAGGCCATGTCGCTGCCTGAGCGGTCGTTTTCGTTCCTGCGCCAGGCCTGGGAGACCGAGAAGAGCGGAACCCTGTCCTGCGGGCGCCATGGTCCGGCAAGTGAAGGCTCGACCGACTGGAGTTCGAGTGAAAGGACCCTTGAGAATACCGGGTTGGAGCCGCTTTCCCTCCAGAGCCCCTGCTCTTTGCAGTACCGCTCGACCAGGCCGCAGTTCCCGCCCCTGCCCGTCAGTTCGAGATAATCGAGCGTAACGGAATCGACCGGGAAAAATCCCATGGTAGCGCCATATTCCGGCGCCATGTTGGCGATCGTGGCCCGGTCGGGAAGCGACAGGGTATCGAGGCCCGTACCGAAAAATTCAATGAAATCGTTCACGACGCCAACCTTGCGAAGCATCTGGGTAACCGTAAGCACAAGATCGGTCGCCGTCGCTCCTTCCGGAAGCCTGCCGTCAAGTCGCACCCCTGTAACCCTGGGCAGGGGCATCGAAAGCGGCTGGCCGAGCATGACCGCCTCTGCTTCGATACCTCCCACACCCCATCCGGCCACGCCGAGACCGTTGATCATGGTGGTATGGCTGTCAGTGCCGACAAGGGAATCGGGCCAGGCCTGGCCGTTTCCTGTCTGCACGACGGGGGAGAGGTATTCGAGGTTGACCTGATGGACGATCCCCGTGCCGGGCGGGACCACCCTGAAATTGCGGAAGGCCTGCTGGCCCCATTTGAGGAACGCGTAACGCTCGCCGTTCCGAAGGAACTCCATGCGCAGGTTGTTCCGCATGGCATCGGGCGATCCGAAATAATCGACCTGCAGCGAATGGTCGATGACCAGGTCACAGGGGACGAGCGGGTTTATGCGGGAAGGATCTCCGCCAAGCGCGACGCAAGCTTCGCGAAGCGCGGCAAGGTCGACAATGGCGGGCACTCCCGTGAAATCCTGCAGCACGACCCTTGCCGGTTTGAAGGGGACTTCCGCCGAACCGGGTGTAGACCCGGCCCAGCCCGCAAGGGCAAGGATATCTTTTTCGCTGACGGCGTAACCGTCAAGGTTCCTCAATGCGGCCTCGAGCAGCACAAGGATGGTTTTCGGCAGGTCTGCGACCGCAAACCCCGCCTTTTCCCCGAATTCCATCAGGGAGTAGAGTGAAAGGGTCCCTTCATGGGACTGAAGGGGCCTCAAGACGCCAAAAGGGTCCTGGACCGGTGCCATGGTGAAGCCTCCCTATCGTTTTTATCCATGCTCCCGGGCGACTCCCGGGAACGGCGGCCACCCCATGGTCTTCCCGCCGACGAGGTGCCCGTGGATGTGGAACACGCTCTGGAGCGCATCCCTGCCGTTATTGAAAACGAAACGGTACCCGGATTCCCTGATGCCGAGAATGCCTGCGACATGTCCGGCCGCGAGCATGATCTGGCCGGCAATCGCTTCGTCTTCAGGCGTCAGGTCGTTGAGAGTGGCGATATGTTTTACCGGTATGAGAAGCACGTGCTCGGGCGCGACCGGAGTGATGTCACGGAACGCCATGACATATTCGTTCCGGTAGACTGTAGCCGCGGGAATCTCCCCGCGCACGATGCGGCAGAAAAGGCAGTCGTTATGCTGGTCTGACATAGTTCAATGATCTTGCCTGCATTTGCAGGGCATTGTCAGTAAAATCCCCGGATGCGGTCAGGGTTCTTTTATTACAGACAGCGAGGCGCTGCCGTTACCGGTTATCAAGACAACCTTAAGTTTGTCCTTTTCTCCGGAAAGACTCCCGCCTTCACCTTCATTTGACGTTATGATGGTGGAAACCGTCTGGAAACCACTGCTTTTAAGCTGGGCTTCGTAGCTTTTGATGATGTTGCCCGGAACATTTTCACAAACTACAGACCAGCTTTTTCCGTCAGGCATGTCGGAACGGGTGACCGCCTTGATCTGGCCGTATGCAAACTTCGGAACCTCCCCCGGCATGTCGCCGGGCCATACGCCCGATTCGCTGCCCTGGATCTGGATTTTCTGTCCCTCCGACTGGATGGTGATATTCTGGCCGCCTGAACTGATATCGACCTTGTTTCCCGTAGACTGCTCGATCGCTTTCTCGAGAAGCACATCGCCGGCCTTTTTCTGGCAGGAGGAAAGGGTGCAGCAGGCACCAATGATCGCGAGAGAAACCCCCGCAAGGCGTAGTATCGAACGTTCGCGCATAGTGATGTGATTTATGGTTACGGGAAGAAGAAGTGCATAATGATTACGACAGCAACAATAAATCCGTAAAGAATGAAAAGCAAATTCATGAAGAACAACTCTTGTTCATGGAAAGCAAAGCGAAGAATCCTGATGTTTATTTCCCTGAGAAGATGGATCCTTCACTCCGCTATGCTTCGTTCAGGATGACACCTGACTTTCAAAACAAATTCAGTGCTCTTTTCATGCCATCTTTTTCCTGTCATTCTGACTTTTTTTGTCATTCTGAACGAAGTGAAGAATCCATGAAGGGTGACGTCTGGAAATGGATGCTTCACTGCATTTCATTACGTTCAGCATGACAGTACGGTTCGTCATGCTGAATCCACTATTTCCGGCCGCTACCGCACACGGACCATGAACAATAACCTCGTAAATTTTTGGCCCCGGATATTCTGAAAGCGATACCTGTTCATGGAAAGCAAAGTGAAGAATCCTGATGTTTATTTCCCTGAGAAGATGGACCATTCACTTCGCTATACTTCGTTCAGGATGACACCTGATTTTCAAAACAAATTCATTGCTCTTGCCATGCCGTCTTTTCCTGTCTTATTGTATCGTTATAAAATGGATTCTTCGCATTGCTCAGAATGACAGCCCCGTTGCATGAATTTCCTTGCGATTTATTATTGCCGGAATAATAATAAAGGTAATGAAAAGCCCGGCAAGGGGAAACCGGGAACGGAATGAAAGAGCGCCCGGTCAGGACGCTTCTTCCTTTTCCGTTGCGTCAGATTCTTCCTGTCCTGACGGCTCGGGAACGGGGGTTGCAAGGACCTTGTCGATCCTCTGCCCGTCGAGGTCGACGATCTCGAGGTTCCAGTCTTCCCAGTTGACGATATCCCCGGTACGGGGCATGCGGCCCAGAAGCAGCATCATCATGCCGCTAAGAGTATGGTACCTGCCTTTTTCTTCCTCCGGAACGCTTTTCAGTTCGAGCGTGTCCATCAATTCCGGGACAGGGATGAGGCCGTCGAGAAGCCATGTACCGTCGTCACGCTCAAGGGCCCACGAATCCTCGCTGTTTCGGGGAACGAACTCCCCGGTCACCGCTTCGAGAAGGTCCTGCAATGTGACAAGTCCCTGTATCTCTCCATACTCGTCGACCACGAACACCATCTGCGTTCCCGAGGTGCGGAAATGGTCGAGCAGTTCCATGCCGGTCAGCGATTCGGGCACATAGACGCATGGCTGCAGCTGGGATGCGAAATCGGTCAGACCACCCCTGAGAATCTGCGAAAGGAGCTGCTTCGAGTTGACCACACCGAGCAGCGCCTGAAGCCCTCCGTTGCATACCGGAAAACGGGAGTGCTCCGATTCGGTGACCCGGGTGATGTTCTCTTCCTGCGGACGGGAGACATCGAGGTAAACGATATCCGCCCGCGGAACCATCAGCGAGCCGAGCTGGCGATCGTCGAGGCGGAAAACGTTGCGGACCATTTCGTGCTCCTGCTGCTCGATCACGCCCGCTTCGGATCCCTCTTCGAGCATCGCATGGATCTCCTCTTCGGTAACGCTCGGCAGTGCATGCGGATTCTTGCCCATGAGCCGCAGAATGGTGTCGGTCGACGAAGAAAGCAGCTTTCCGAAGGGCCTCGTTATGGAGGAAAGCGCCTGCATGGGAATCGCAACGATGCAGGCGATGCCTTCGGGGTTGAACTGGCCGAGGCGTTTCGGCACAAGCTCTCCGATGACGATCGTGACATAGGTGATCAGGACGACGATAAGCACCGTCGAAAGGATCCGGCTCGTTTCGATTTCCATTCCGAGAGTGACGAGCCAGGCGGACAAAGGACCGGCAAGCGCATTGTCCCCCACGATCCCGTTGAGGATGCCGATCGAGGTGATTCCGATCTGTATCGTTGAAAGAAATGTTGTCGGCTGATGTCCAAGCTTGAGGGCAACATCGGCCGATTTGTTGCCGTCCTCGGCAAGTCTGCTCAGGCGGGCTCGTTTTGCCGTCACGAGAGCTATTTCAGACATGGCGAAAACGCCATTGAGAATGATCAGTAAAAAAAGAAAAAAGATTTCCATGGATAGAGGGTTGAACATCCGGGGATGACCATGCGCAGGCATGATTGAGGCCACAGATTGAAAGCTGTGGCGGATCCGTGAATGTTCCGTTCGATCACCGGTTTCCTGTTGTTATGTTAACGATTGATAGCAAGCCCTGCAATACCCCGGAAAGCTGCAGAATGATAAATTATTGCAAAATAACAAGTCTAAACAAGAAAAGGGGGTTAAAGATTTCAACCGGGGATGTCGCTCTGCGAGAGTGATAAAAACCACCTGTTACATGAGTCGCTGAAGATGAAAAAAGCCACCCTGCAGAACGGCGTTTAAAAGCGTTCTGCAGGGTGGGAATGAGGGATGGCAGGTCAATGTAACTCAGAACTTGACGTTCATCCCCACGTAGACCGAACGCCCCATTCCCGGCACGGCGATGCCGTAGGGAATACCATCCCATCTCATTGTCATTCCCTGCCCGGTATAGGCCCCCCCGAGCGGCAGGTAATAGAACTTGTCGAAGATGTTATCCACACCGAAATCGAACCGGATGTTCTTCCACGTGTAGCTGCCGCTCCAGTTGACCAGGGTGTATCCCGGTGTGGTGAGTTCCTGCCTCGGTTCAGAAATATCGGTCTTCGCATCGACGGCAACCACTTCCAACGTATTGCTCCAGCCACCCGATTTCTGCTGCAGGGCAATTTTCGCGTTGAGCGGCATGATGTTGTACAGCCCGCTCCCTGTATCGAGGTTTCGCCCGTTCACGTAGCTGACGAGGCCCTTCAGGCCCCACTCGCCAAGTCCGTTGCTGCCAATCGGCGTGCGTCCTGACACGTCCACGCCGTAAAGCCTCGCATCCTGGTTTGCATACTTGAGGATGCCGAACTTTCCTGGAGGATTAGAAACCGGAGTTCCCGGCACATTATTTTGCCGATCCCATTGAATAGCGTCAATGTAATCGTTTACCCTTGTATAATACGGGGTAACTTTAAGTTCCCTCGACTTGTCCGCATTGTGCCAGCTGAGGCTCGCACTGATGGTATACGCCGTTTCTGGTCTCAGGTCGGGATTGCCGAGGTACCCGTTGCCGTCGCCCACGAAGTTGTTCATGATGAGCGCCATGGCGTTTCGGGACCATGAATAGCGTTCATACAGGTTGGGAGTGCGGGTTTTCCTTGCGAAACCGAACTCATAGGTCTGCCTGTCGTCGGGAGTGTAACGCACCAGGGCCGTCAGGTCGAGATTGATGTCGGTACGCTGCCGGTCGAGCGCGTTGAAATCGGTCGCCGATCTCAGGTAACCTTCATAATACATCCCCGAAGGATCGTTGTTATAACCCTGAACATCGCCGGTGTCTGTACTTACCAGTTCGGCACGCGTACCCAGCAGGGTCGTCCATGCAGGATTCCATTTCGCTTCCCATTCCGCGAAGATCGCATAACGGTCACGCTTGCCGTCGTTGATGTTCCAGAAGGTGTTCGGGGCCATGCCTGCCGAATGGTATCCGGTCATAGGATTGGTCCATCCTGTTGGAAGTTCCGACGGTGAAGGCGGCCACCAGTCATCGAGGCGGTAAAACTGCATTTCAGTTCCTAAACGCAGCAGATCCCGCCTGGAGAGATCGATGTCGGCTTTCAAAGCTGCACCAATCGTTACCCCATTGGTATACATCGGCATACCGGGAGCTATTACTGGCGAACTACCATAATAGAACTGCTTGTCCTGGCCGAAATCCATGTAGTGGTCGACATTTTCGGCATAGATCCTCGCATCGAGCTTACCCCACCCTTTCTTCCCCAGGTAGTGAAGGTTTATCACCTCCTGCTTGTTGTCCAGCATATCCATCCGCTGGTTCGGATACAGCTGGTTGGGAATATGCTGGTAGCCCAGTTTCACCTCATAGAGATCATCGGCGTTCTTCCACGCCATATCGACGGAGTGGTTCCAGGTTTCGTATGCGGTGGAACCGACTTCGTTCTTCGGGATATCCCTGCCCGGCCTTCCCGTTGCGGTGAAGCTTTTGAAATCATCAGCCGCCTTGTAGTTGTCTGCCTCGGCATAGGCGCCCCGATAGGTGATGCTGAATTTCTCGCTTGCATGTGTCGCGGAGATGTTCACTCCCCTGGCATGGCTGTTGCCGCGGTAGAAAGCACCCACCTCACCCTTGTTGATGCTCTTCTGCTGCGCCGAGGCAAACTCAGGTTCCGGTGAACTGACGACGATGGTGCCACCGATGCTGTCCCCTCCCAGGCTTACGGGTGCTATGCCTGCATAGACTTTCAGCTCCCCGACCTGGTTCGGGTTGAGGGTGGACAGGGGAGGGTTCATATGGTTGGGGCACGAACAGATCAGGCCCATTCCGTCCAGGATGATGCGCAGGCGGTCGTCTGCAAGCCCGTCAACGACCGGCAGGCTGGAAACGCCGCCGCCGGTGGCGAGGCTCACCCCGGGGGTATCGCTGAGCAGTGCGGCGGTATCACTGGTTTTCGCTCGTTTTTCCGCAAGGGCTTTCTTCTCTTTTTCCCCTGCTGCGGTAACGACGATCTCTTCGCTTTTCGCTTCCGCAGCGAACGCATTTGAGGGGTGGGCCGACGCGAGAAGGACAAGGGCGAAGAGATTTATGGTATTTCTTCGAAATGTTTTCATGGAGATTTGCAATAAAGTTAGCTAATAATCATGCTTCGTTTTTTTAGACGTTCACGGCGCTCCCGTCAGATATGAACGGAAAAATCGCAACAGTCTGGGACCGCATTGATAAAGGCAGCATAAAACCGCATCCGCGGGAGGAATTCCCCTGCTGATCGCTGCATGGCAGACTTCCCGGGCATCACGGATGCCGGTAAAAGAGTGCCGTTACCAGGCGGTTATGGTTTGAAAGGAGATCAGGTGTTCGGGGGATGGTCGATCTTTCCCTCAACCCCGTCAAGCGGCATCAGCTGCTGCCAGTGAGCGCATGATGAGATAGACTGATTTTTCAG
>CAIYPU010000053.1 GCA_903928225.1 uncultured Chlorobiaceae bacterium | reverse complement strand
TTTCAACTGAAACAACGCCGAAGGGAAAAAGGTTTGGAAGGTTCGGGCCGTATTGCGTAATCTTCCTGCGGTCCATCGCCCGCAAATGTCAGATGGCCTCATCCGCATACAAAAACAACAAAAGGAGGACCATATCGCCCCCGCTCTGAAAAAAAGGCTGCTCGCCATCGATTACGGCACGAAACGCATCGGGCTCGCAAAAAGCGATCCCCTCCGCCTCTTCGCCCAACCGGTAGGGACCTTCGACAGGGAAGGACTCTTCAGGGCAGTGCGTGAGCTGCTTGAAAACGGTGATGTCGAAAAGGTCATCGTCGGGTATCCCCTCAGCGACAACGGCGAAAAAAATGCGATGACCCGGGTGGTCGACAGCTTCATCGCCGAACTTGTCGAAGCGTTACCCGCCATTCCCATCGAGACCTTCGACGAACACTCTTCCTCGTCGAGAGCGAGGAGCATCCTTGTTTCCTCGGGCATATCGAGAAAAAAACGAGGCGAGAAAGGACGGATCGACAGTGCCGCGGCTTGCGTCATGCTCACCGCCTACCTCGAGAATCATCCGTAAAATCAGTAATCCCTGCCGCCCGGGGACGGACATTTTTCGTCAGGGCGCCTCACGGTAACGTCGTCAGAAGCACGTGCCGGAGTCCATTTCGGAACGAGAGTTTCCACGCGGGGACAAATCCGGGCAACGGGACTTCGGAACAAATAAATAGAGGGACCCTTTAGCTTTTCCTTGCCTCTTCTGTATCTTCAAGGGTAAGGCAATACCCACTTTAACGTTTTCCGATTCCAGCTTCATGAGCACTCCAGCAATGCTTGACGTTTTCAAGTCAACAGGCGCCCTGCTCGACGGCCATTTCCGTCTCACCTCAGGCAGGCACAGCAATACCTATTTCCAGTGCGCAAAGGTACTGCAGCACCCGGAACACCTTTCCCTGGTCTGCAGCGTCATCGCCGGCCATTTTTCAGGAAAAGGCATCGAAACCGTCATTTCGCCCGCTATCGGAGGGATCGTGGTGGGAACGGAAGTCGGAAGGCAGCTTGGCGTAAAAACCATCTTCGCAGAGCGCAAGGAAGGAAAAATGACGATCCGGCGCGGGTTCACCCTCGAACCCGGTGAACGTGTCCTCGTCATCGAAGATGTCATCACGACCGGTGGCTCGGTCGCTGAGGTTATCGAGCTCATCAGGGAATCGGAAGCCTCGCTTGTCGGGGTCGGTTCCGTGGTCGACCGCAGCAACGGAAAAGTGAGGCTCGCCGAAGACCAGTTTTCCGTGCTCACCATGGAAGTCGTGAGCTATACTCCCGAGGATTGCCCCCTCTGCAGAGAGGGCGTGCCGATCGACTCCCCGGGAAGCAGGCATACCAACCGGAACTGAACGCATGACCGGACTGCCACCAATCAGGAGCATCTCCTTCATCGGGCTCGGCCTGATAGGGATGTCGCTCCTGCGGGCGATGAAGCACTCCCCTCTGGCAAGGGAGAGCGGGACCGTTTTTCAGGGTTACGACCCCTATTTTACCCCGCAGGACCGGGAACTCGCAGCTGAACTCGGACTGGACCGTTTCATCGACGATAAAACACTGCTCTACTCGGCAGACCTCATCGTCCTTTGCGCTCCGGTAGAGATCAACATGGCCCTGCTTGAAGAGATCAGCCGTCTCGCCCCGCCATCGACGCTCGTTA
>CAIYPU010000052.1 GCA_903928225.1 uncultured Chlorobiaceae bacterium | reverse complement strand
CGTCCCTCTCGTCCGGTCAGGCGCGTTTTTATACAACTTCGCTCCCGGCCTTCTTCGTTCCCGCTTTCCCCCGATTCACATCCTGGTCAAATAACATGCCCCTTGCGGGACTCCTTGCCGCCGATGACCTTAACTCATTCATCAACGGGCTCCTAATGTATCACCCTTCCCCCTTAATTCCAAATCATTTTTCCGGTTTTCTTTCAAAAAAAGAAGAAATATTTCACCGGGTTACAGCAAATACTGCAGATTTCCGCATAACCGGCAAAATCATCGGTTCATCGCGCCTGTCTTACGTTTCTAACGCGTTTTATCACTGATGATCTTTACGTGAAACATCGAATCCAAAGAAGAGAAATTTAAGCGAATTGTTGTCAGTGAGAAAGAGGCCTTCCATGTTTTTCTGTCATTCCGAGCTGAGCGAAGAATCCGGATAAATTATTGCATTTAAGAAAGTTGGATCCTTCACTCTGCGACGCTGCGTTCAGGATGACACGTGTATTGCAGAACCAACTCTCGGCTCTGCTCACGCTGTCGTTTCCTGACATTCTGCCTTTTTTCTGTCATTCTGAGCGGAGCGGAGAATCCATAAACGGCAATCGCAGGACATGGATGTTTCACTTCATTGCATTTCGTTCAGCTGACGGAACGCCAGGTCATTCTGAACGAAGTGAAAAACCCATAAAAAGCGATATCAGGAAATGGACGGCATCGGAAAAGTTTTTCCAGTAAAAGCCGCTGCATGCTTCAATACACCCGAAGCCCTCTCTTCGACAGCGTAGGCCAGCTCGAACTGCTGGACCCTGGTAAGCGCGTTCGGGATAACGATACAGGAAATCCCCGCCGCATGGGCCGATTCGAGGCCCCGTCTCGAATCCTCGACGGCAAGGCATTGCCGGGGTTCGAGGGCAAGTCGCTCGACCGCTTTCAGATAGGGTTCGGGATGCGGTTTCGGGTTGCCGATGTCGTTGTCGGTGATGATGACTTCGAAACAGTCGAGCAGACCGTTATCGCGGTGCATCAATTCGACCTTGTCACGGGGGCTCCCTGTCACAAGCGCCAGTCGCAACTTTCCTGCGAGCGCCCCGATGGTTTCGCGCACCTCGGGCATCAGCGGCACCGGTTGCTCGAGACATTTCAGAAACATTTCGTTCCTGTGCTCGATCACGCTTCTGGCAAGCTCCGGGTGCATGCCCAGTTCGCTGGCAATAACGCTGCTGTGCTTGGCGTTCCCGAGATATTCCAGGCCCCAGTATACGCTGTCGAGCTGATATCCCGCTTCAGCGAAAGCTTCCCTTGTCAGTCTGAAAAAAAGTGCCTCGCTGTCGACCAGCAATCCGTCATTATCCCATAAAATAGCTTCGATCATGCTCCTGAACGGTCAATCAGTATTTTCGTCAACCCGATGCCCTGCAATTAAGGTAAGCAGATCGATTTCACGGCACAAGAGATGTTGCTTCAGGATAATCGATGCCAGGAAGAACGGCAGGAACAATCCTACAGCCGAACGATCACAGGCAACAGGAAAGCTGCGGAAGCCCGATGCGGACTGTATGTGCGGAGTTGGAAAGGAAAAGCTGTCAGCCGGAGAGCCTGAATTGCAGATGTGCCGACGATATATCCGTTGAAACGGCAATGCGGCATAAAAACAGGATTGCCGGAAGAAAGGGACTGTCCTGAAATTGATCCATGTTACAGCCCCATTCTCATGCAAAGCAAGTGTTTATTCCGCGGGAACGAAAGAGGGCATATCGACCGGAAGCTCCATCTGGCGGGACCCCCTCTTGTATTCCTTCGCTGCAGCCACAAAACCGTGGAAAAGCGGATGGACCCGCTGCACCCTCGATTTCAGCTCGGGATGGAACTGAACGCCAACGAACCACCGATGGTCCTTCAGCTCGATGATCTCGACCAGTTCGCCGTTCGGAGAGGTCCCAGAAAAGACCATGCCGCCATCCTCGAAGGCCTGTCGGTAGGTATTGTTGAACTCGTAACGGTGGCGATGGCGCTCGTTGATCAGGAATTTTCTGTATGCCTCATAGGCTTTCGATCCTTCCCTGATGATGCAGGGGTAACTGCCGAGGCGCATGGTGCCCCCTTTTTCCTTGATCTTCTTCTGATGTTCCATGAGATCGATGACGGGAAAACGCACCCGCTTGTTGAACTCTGTGGAATTCGCATCCTGCAGGCCGCAGACGTTTCGTGCGAATTCGATTGAAGCGCACTGCATGCCGAGGCAGATACCGAAAAACGGAATATTTTTCTCCCTCGCGTACTGGATATACCTGATCTTGCCTTCGATGCCGCGATCGCCAAAGCCTGGAGCTACAAGGATCCCGCTGACGCCTTCAAGCTCCTTCGAAAAATTGAACGAGTCCTGCTCGGCATCCTCGGCCCTGAGCAGCCTGATGTTGATCTTGACGTTGTTGCTTGCGCCTGCATGGATGAAGGATTCGAGGATCGATTTGTAAGCGTCGGGATACTCGGTGTATTTGCCGCAGATGCCGATGGTCACTTCGCCGTCCTTCGGGCTCTTGACCTTCGTGCAGAAATCCCTCCAGTAATCGAGATTGGGTTCCTTGAACATCTTGAAGCCGAGTTTCTTGAGTACCCGCTGGTCGAGTTTTTCTTTCAGGAGCATGAGCGGCACCTCGTAAATGGTCTCGCAGTCGTTCAGGCCGATGACGTCGAGCTCGTTGACGTTGCAGAAATGGCCTACCTTGTTTTTTATCTCCTTTGAAAGGGGTTTTTCGCTCCTGCACACCAGTATATCGGGCTGGATACCTGTTTCGAGCAGCATTTTCACGCTGTGCTGCGTCGGTTTGGTCTTCAGTTCGCTTGCCGCCTTGATGTAGGGAACGAAGGTAAGGTGAATGTTGAGCAGGTTGCGATCTCCCATTTCGAGTTTCATCTGCCTCATGGCCTCGAGGAAAGGAAGCGATTCGATATCGCCGATAGTGCCCCCGATTTCGGTAATGAGAATATCGAGGTTGCTGTTTTTCGCCTGTTCGGCCATGCGGTCCTTGATTTCGTCGATTACGTGGGGAACAACCTGGACGGTCGCTCCGAGGTACTCGCCCCTGCGCTCCTTGTCGATGACTGACTTGTATACTCGGCCCATGGTGAGGTTCGAGGACTGGGAAGTCGATTCGTCGAGAAAACGCTCGTAGTGTCCCAGATCAAGATCGGTTTCGGCCCCGTCGTCGGTGACATAAACTTCCCCGTGCTGGTAGGGGGACATGGTCCCCGGATCAACATTGATATAAGGGTCGTATTTCTGTATGGCAACCCTCAGGCCGCGCGACTTGAGCAGCATGCCGAGCGAAGCGGAAAGGATCCCCTTGCCCAGCGAAGAGATGACGCCGCCGGTCACGAATATATGTTTCACATTTTTCGGTCGAGCCATAACATCGTGTCGTTGTTGTTTGTGAAAAGTTCAGTGTTGTTGAAGGGACTTATGGGCGCCGTCGCAGTAAGGAAGGATCTGCGATCTTCCGCAGGCGCAGTAGTATTTCGTTCCTGCGCTTTCCCTGATTATGAATGGCCTTTTCTGGTCCATGGGATCATTCCTTTTGGTTACAGAAGACACCCGTCAGTTAAACAGGTCAATCTGTCCGTCCGGGTCCTCTGCCGGGAAATCGTTGCCTTCTATCTCTTCGTCGCTCTTCGGCACCCTCGCGATTGCGGAAATCTTGTCGCCGGCCATGAGCCTGATCAGCCTCACTCCGGAAGTGTTCCTGCCGGCAAGACGGATATCCGAGACGTGCTGGCGGTTGACGATGCCGTGCGTGGTGATTATGATGAGATCGTCCTCGTCGTTGACGTCGAGCAGCCCCACGAGCACGCCGATCTTCTCGTGTGCCTTGAGGGTGATGACCCCGCGCGCGCCGCGCTTGGTGAGACGGTAGTCCTCGACCCTGCTGCGCTTGCCGAAGCCGTTGTCGGTAACGGCAAGTAACGCTGTATCCATACGCTTGGTGGTGACCATCGAAATGCACTTCTCATCCTTGTCGAGCATGATGCCCCTGACTCCCATGGCGGTTCGGCCCATCGGTCGTATCTCGGTCTCATGGAAACGGACGGCGAAAGCCGAGCTCTTGGCAAGGATAACCTGATGTTCCCCATCGGTCAGACGGGCATCGATCAGTTCGTCGTTCTCCTCGATGGTGATCGCGGCGATACCGTTGCGGCGCGGATGCGAAAACTCTTCGAGGGCGGTTTTCTTCACCGTGCCGTCAGCAGTTGCCATGATGATGAAGCCCGGTTCATCAAAGTTGCGGACGTTGATATATGCCTTGATCTTCTCGCCCGGCTGCAGCTCCATGATGTTCGCGAGCGAACGTCCCCTGGCGGCACGGCCGGCCTCGGGGATCTCGTACACTTTCAGCCAGTAGCAGCGGCCCCGGGTGGTGAAGAAGAGAATGTAGTTGTGCGTCGAGGCGATGAACATGTGCTCGATGAAATCGTCATGTTTCGCCTGGGCGCCGGTAACCCCTTTGCCACCCCTTGCCTGGCGCCGGTAACCCGATACCGGGAAACGCTTGATGAAACCGTCATGCGTGATGGTGATAACGACATCTTCCTGGGCGATCATATCCTCGATCGAGAAATCTCCCTCCTGCGGCACGATCTCGGTCCTTCGGGCATCCCCGTAGACCTCCCTGACTTTCAGCAGCTCATCGCGGATGATCTGCATCTGTTTTTCCGGACTTGCAAGGATGGACCGGAGCTCGTCGATGAGCGCGAGGGTTTCCTTGTACTCCGTATCGATTTTCTTCCGTTCGAGACCAGTAAGGCGCTGCAGGCGCATTTCGAGGATTGCCTTCGCCTGTATTTCCGTAAGCGAGAACTTCGACATGAGGCTGTCCTGCGCGGTCTGCGTGTCCGCCGACTGCCTGATGGTGGTGATGACCTCGTCGAGGTTGTCGAGGCAGATTTTCAGGCCCTCGAGGATATGTGCCCTCTTTTCCGCCGCGGTGAGGTCGAACTGCGTCCTGCGAAGCACAATCTCGTTGCGGTGGATGATATAGTACTGCATCATCTCCTTGAGGTTGAGGATCCTCGGCACACCGTCCACCAGCGCAAGCATGATGACCCCGAAGGTATCCTGCATCGGGGTGTGCTTGTAGAGATTGTTGAGCACGACCTTCGCCACGGCGTCGCGCTTCAGCTCGATCACCAGGCGCATGCCGTCCCTGTCCGATTCGTCGCGGATGTCCGCAATGCCTTCGATTTTCTTGTCGTGCACCAGCTCGACAATCTTCTCGATAAGCCTCACCTTGTTGACCTGGTAGGGAAGCTCGGTAACGATGATGGATTCCCTGCCGTTTTTCTGCGTCACTTCCACAAGAGCACGGGCCCTGATCACCACTTTCCCTCTGCCGGTCAGGTATGCCTGCCGGACCCCTTCGTAACCGTAGATAATGCCGCCGGTCGGAAAATCGGGAGCTACAACGTGTTTCATGAGATCGGCGACTTCCAATTCCGGATTCTCGATGAGGGCGATCATACCATCCACCACCTCGCGGAGGTTCTGGGGCGGAATGTTTGTCGCCATGCCGACCGCGATGCCCGAAGCGCCATTGACCAGCAGGTTCGGGATCGCAGAAGGAAGCACGGTAGGCTCTTCGAGCGAATCGTCGAAGTTGAGCGAAAAATCGACCGTCTCCTTGTCGAGGTCCTTGAGCATCTCGCCTGCGATCTGCTTCATGCGGACCTCGGTATAACGCATTGCCGCCGCAGAGTCGCCGTCGATGGAGCCGAAGTTGCCCTGTCCGTCGACCAGCGGGTAGCGGAGCGAAAAATCCTGAACGAGCCGCACAAGACTGTCATAAACCGCACTGTCGCCGTGCGGATGGTATTTACCGAGCACTTCACCGACTATACGGGCGGATTTCTTGTGAGGCTTGCCTGCCTGAAGGCCAAGCTCATGCATGCCGTAGAGCACCCTGCGGTGCACCGGCTTCAGGCCGTCCCGTACATCCGGCAGCGCACGGCTCACAATGACCGACATCGAATAATCGAGATAGGAATCCCGCATTTCTTCTTCAATACTGATCGGGAGGATTCTTTCGCGCTGCATGGGTCAGTCCTGATGATAATTGGCTGTAAATATCCTGTCGGGATAATGTATAAAAATCCCCGTTAATTCGTAACTCGAGAGCTGCCTAAAATATGCGGGAAATTCATAGATGCGCGCAGTATATCACCTTACGATATCTGCGGCGCATCGGACCAGAGGGATTCGAGATCGTAAAAACGCCTTTCTTCAGGCAGGAAAATATGCACAACAACATTGACGTAATCGAGAAGGATCCAGTGCATGGTATCGAGCCCTTCGACATGGAGCGGGCGCTCGCCGTCTTTCTTCAATTCTTCGATGATATGTTCGGCGGATGCTTTCGACTTCCGTTCAGAATCGGCGGTGGCAATGACAAAATAATCCGTCACTGAGGTCAGTCCCCTCAGATCGAGTATCTTGATCTCTTCACATTTCTTTTCAGCTGCCAGTTCGGCACACCTTTTTGCAAGCAGTTCGTCCAGGGCGACATCCCTGATATCGACTGCCGGAGATTTTTTTTTCTTTTTCACACTGTTCATTATACAACGTCCACGTTCCCTGAAAACAACTTCATCACTAAAATAGCAATCATTCACACTCCGCCAACTCCGGGCACAAACATTTGACGGTAATCCGGAGCAACGGCGTTGAGGCCTGCCGGATCAGCCTTGCAGCAGAGCCTCATGGCGGCGGAAAGAAGCGACCGTGCCGAGAACGAAACGGCGTCATCAAGACGTATGCCCTGCCCTTCGCACAGCGGCACAAGTTCCTCGAGCCGGCGACCGCAAACAACGACGTCACCGGATATGGATGCAGCCGCAGAAACTACGGCAGCGGCATCTCCCCGTTCAACCTGGTCGTGCCAGTTGCCTGAAGAGAGCTTTGCCGCTTCGTAGCAGGCATAAAAATATTCGCCTTTTCGGGACTGGACCACGGCCATGACGGGAACCGAAATCTCCTGCAGCGATGCTGCCATTGCCGGGAGGGTCGGGACCGCAATCAGCGGAAGCCCGAGGGCCCATGCGATTCCCTTTGCCACCGAGATGCCGATGCGCAGGGCGGTAAACGAACCCGGACCCGAAGAAAACGCAACGCAGTCGAGCGTGCTGCGTTCGAGACCGGCCGAGGCCATGACCCCTTCGATAAGCGGGACAATGCCTTCCGCAGTCTTCTGCCACTGCGCGCCATGCGCTTCGAAAACCGAACCGCCAAACTGCACCGCGGCGCTGAAAGAAACATGTGAGCACTCTATGGCCAGGATGTTCATCTGCCGGTCCTTCTGATGATAATTCTGCGGTTGTCGCCGCCGGCATGTTCAAGCGTGACGGAAACAGTGAACCTCCCGGCATATTCGGGAAAGCGGTCCCCCCATTCGACAACGGCAAGATACGCGCCGGAAAGATATTCGTCAAACCCCGTCGCTTCGAGATCCTGGACGGTACGGATCCTGTAGAGGTCGAAATGGTGCAGCGTGACCTCCCTGCCTTTCAGAGAACCGTGGTAGATATTCATCAGGGAAAACGTCGGGCTTGAAAGCTGTTCGTCGCAGTTGAACACCTCGGCAATACCTCTCATGAACACCGTTTTCCCTGCGCCGAGCTGGCCGGAAAGCGAAACCGTCTCGCCCTCAGAGAGTTCCGATGCGAAACGACGGGCGTATTCGCGGGTCTCCTCGGGCGACCTGGAAAGGAATTCTTCAGTCATGCAGGGTCTCAGTCAAGGGGCTTGAAAACCAGACCGGTCATGATCTTCGGATAGAAAAAGGTAGACTTCTGGGGCATCACGCCGCCCGACTCCGAAACGGCAAGAACCTGGCCGACCGTCGCCGGCTTGACGACAAACCCGAGCTGCGCCTTTCCTTCATCCAGAGCCCTGAACACTTCGGCATCATCCTTCACATAGACGATGTTGGTCTGCCGTGCCAGTGCCTCCTGGCCGATACCGAGGACACGGTTCAGCACCACTTCGTGCAGCACGACAAGCCCGAGCTGCTGGAGGGCGGGAGAAATATCGCTGTCGAGAAGCCCGGCAGCTCCGTCTTTGAGGGTGATCCCGTACACACTCCCGCCGGTCACGACACCGTACGAATAACTTGAAGTAGAAGCATCGAGATATGTCTTCAGTTCGGTGCGCCCGGCAAGTCCGGTAACGGAAAAATGCTCTTCAAGCCGGTTGAGGAATGTTGCGGCGTCGAACCCTTCGACACTGTGAACCAGCCGGTGGATCGGGAATACGACCAGCCCCCTGTCGTGGATGTTGTTCAGGTAGCAGAGGATGAAATTATAAGGCTCGTCGCCGGTATGCCCGTGGTTCGTGGCCGACCGCTCCCTGCGGTAATTGAGCCCTGTTTCGTAACGGTGGTGGCCATCGGCGATATAGACGCTTTTTTCGGCCAGCGCCTGCTGCACCGCAGCGATCAGCTCCGGGTCGGTAATCCGCCACAACCGGTTACGGATACCCTGGAACATGGCGTCGACCACCGGTTCGTGCGCAGCAGTATAACCTGCGACCAGGCTGTCCGCCCTGCCTTCCTCGTCCGCATAGAGCCCGAAAATGGCGCTGATGTTTGTTTTCGTCGTCCTGAACAGGTTCAGCCTGTCGGCCTTGGGACCTGACAGGGTGCGTTCGTGCGGAAGCACTTTCCGCTCGGCGAACTCATGCAGCCTCAGGGCAGCAAAAAATCCGCACCGGGTGTGTGAGCGTCCTTCCTGGTCGGTGAAGGTCTGGCTGTAGGGATAAAGGGCTGGTTCGTTCTCCTCGAAAAGGACCCCTTCACGAAGCCACTCCGCAATCCGCTCCGCCGCAGCCGCATACGGGTCGGCCTCCATAGGCAGTTCGAGCTTTATCGAATTGTACGGCGAGCTCCCGTAAAGCTCTTCCTGCATGGACGGGGGGATGACGTCATAGGGAGGACAGATGAGGTCCGCCATGTCGCCCGCGGTGTCGGGATTGTACCGCAAGCCCCTGAAAGGACGTATTTCCGGCATTCGTTCACGTATTAAAAGGTTTATGACAGAGATCCTTCCCGGGCTTTTCCAGTGATCCAGAAGTCGTCGTGCCCCTCCTTGACGAGGACCATGATCCGCTGGTTCCTGCAAAGCTCCAGCACGGCAAGGAACGTAACAACAAAAATAAGCCGCTCGGCGATGCCTTCGAGCATCGAACGGAACGACACCTGCGTTCCCTGATCGAGCTTCGACAGGATCAGCCTGCTCTGCTGCTCCACCGTGACCGGAGCGTCCATGATGTTCCGGGTCATCGGCTTGGGAATATTGTCGAGCACCGACTGGTAAGCAAGCATCAGATGATAGAGCGTGGGGCGTTTTACCGCCTGGTCAAGCTCGTCGAGCACCTCCGGTTCGAACTCCTCGAACATGCCGCGCGAAAAAAGCCTGTCGCGCTCTGCAGCAAGCCCGTCAAGCACAGATGCCGCTTCCTTGATGCGCTTGTATTCGAGCAGCCGTTGCACCAGTTCGTCCCTCGGATCGAACTCATCCGTAACCTCCCCTTCGAGCACGGGCCTTGGCAGCAGCATTTTAGCCTTGATGCTCATCAGCATCGATGCCATGTAGATGAATTCCGCGGCAACCTCGAGGTTCAGATTCCTGGCGGCATGGATGTATCCTATGAAATCAGCCGTTATTTTCGAGATGGGAATATTATATATATCCAGTTCATCGCGCCTGATGAAAAAAAGCAGCAGATCAAGCGGCCCTTCAAATTCGTCGAGGCTGATCCTGAACATGGTCCGGTATGCTGGGTTGACGATGCTGTAACAGCAAAGATAGAAAATGCACGGTTATCCGCCATAAGAATCGGCCGATCGAGGGGATTTGAAAAAAACCGGGAAATCGAACTGCAAAATTCCAAAACAATTTGTATTTAACCGTTCAAAGGTATACTCCGCCTTGCGCGTTTATCCACCCATGTATCGACAAAAGACGTCAATGAACAAGATTTCGCGCCGCATCGCTGCAGCAGCTATGGTTTTGCTGTTTTCCGGAGCGCCCGCTTTCGCGGGCCCTGCCGACGACTATTTCAGCGAAGGGCTCCAGAAACACCAGCAGCGCGACCTCGCTGAAGCGGTCAGGCTCTACTCGAAAGCAATCGATGCGAACCCGTCCTACACCATGGCCTACCAGATGAGGGGCGTCGCTGAACAGCAGCTCAGGCAGTATCCGCAGGCAATCAACGATTTCACCATGGTCATCGCGTCCAACGACCCGCTTTTCAAGGTTGTCGGATACTACAACCGCGGCATCCTGAAAAATATGACCGGCGACTACGCCGGGGCCATTCCCGATTTTACGCAGGCAATCGAAATTGACCGGAGAATGGCGTCAGCATATTTCCACCGCGGCATCGCGAAAAGCAAAACCGGTGACCTGGCCGGCAAGCTGCTCGACTTCCGCGAAGCAGCAAAACTGGGAGACACCACTGCCGAAAAATGGCTCGACATCTACTATCCTGGATGGAGGGAACTGCAGATACCGTTACCCGCTTCTTCATGAGGACTATCTATTTATTGCAGTGAGAAGCTCGAATGCAAGGCGCTGAAAGTTCCGATAAGTCAGGATAAGGATTTCGATCCCGACTTTTCTGAACCAGCCCGTGCAACTGGGCATCGGATCAAATTTGACTGTTCGCCGGAGGACCTTCACGTGCTCCCATGAAAGAAAAAGGCAGGGATGCGCTCCCTGCCTTTTTCTTTCATATCCGAAGGACATGTTATCGTAAGCTGACGCTCAGATCGCTTTTCCTCCCCGCTCCCTCGTCCTGATCCGGATGCACTCTTCGAGTGAGGTGATGAAAATTTTTCCGTCACCGATCTCTCCCGAATCATGGGTTGCCGACTTGATGATGGTATCGACCGTGATATCGACAAACTCGTCGTTGACCGCGATATCGAGCCTGATTTTCGGAATGAGGTTCGGCGCGATTTTCTGGCCGCGGTAGAATTCGATATCCTCCTGGCGGCCGTGGCCGGTTACCCTGCTCACGGTAATCCTTGTAATATCGGCCTGGATCAGCGCCTCGCGAACATGATCGAGTCTGTCTGGCTGTATGATAGCAGTTATCAGTTTCATTGCACTTCCGGTTAATTAAGGTTGATAAGGCCATATCCCTGCTCGCCGTGCATGCTGTGGTCGAGACCGGACATTTCATCGTTTTCCTTGATACGCAGGCCGACTGTTTTCTCGACAATGAACAGCAGGATGAGAGAAACTATCGCAGCGTAAGCGATGGTGACACCTACAGCCGTGGCCTGGACGCCGAGCTGGTCCAGCATGGTCCAGCTGCCGCCTGCCTTCTGTGCTGCATCAGCCATCCAGGACGAACGGATAAAGAATGTAAGGAAAAGAGCACCGACAATACCGCCGATACCATGCACGCCGAAGGCATCGAGACTGTCGTCATAACCGAGTTTGCCCTTGATGAGGATAGCTGTATAGCAGAAGCATGAAGCAATGGCTCCAAGAGCAAGTGCTCCTGAAGGCTGCACGACACCCGCCGCTGGCGTTATAGCGACAAGGCCGGCAAGGATACCGGAAGCAACACCGAGGCTAGTTGCCTTTCCGTGGTGGAAAAGCTCGATGATCATCCAGGTGAAAGCACCCGATGCGGCGGCGACCTGTGTGACAGTGAGAGCCCTTGCGGTGTCAAGGTTGCTGGCGATTGCGCTGCCGGCATTGAAACCGAACCAGCCTACCCAAAGAAGACCTGCACCGGTAAGAGTCATGGTAAGGTTGTTGGGATGCATGACGTTCTTTGGATAACCGCGCCTCTTTCCAAGATAGATGGCAGCAACGAGACCGGTAATACCCGAAGAGATGTGCACGACGGTACCGCCGGCGAAGTCGATGGCGCCTTTTGCTCCAAGGTTGAACAGGAAACCGTCACCAGCCCATACCCAGTGACAGATGGGGCTGTAGACAACGATGCTCCAGAGTGCGATAAAAAGAGCATATCCTTTGAAATTAACCCGCTCAGCAAAAGCTCCGGCAATAAGCGCAGGAGTGATGATGGCGAATTTGCCCTGGAACATGGCGAAGACATACTCCGGAATCTGTGTCGACATGATCGTCTCGTCGATTCCCTGCAGCATGAAATACTTGTCATCCCACCCGGCAAAACCGCCCAGAATACCCGGGCCGAAGCTGATGGAGTAACCGACAAGCGGCCAGATCACTCCGATGATGACCATGGCTGCAAAACTGTGCATCATGGTGCCGATGACGTTTTTGGTACGGACCAGACCGCCGTAGAACATGGCGAGACCGGGAACCATGAGGAGCACGAGGGCAGTTGAGGTCAGCATCCATGAAGTGGTACCGGAATCGGTAGTCACCGCATCCGCTGCATGGGCTGCACCCTGCAGTAGCAGCATCGCTGCCGGAACTGCAAGTAGGGACTTGAGAAGTCTTTTACTCATAACAACTTGAATGAAATTAATGAAGCCTTATTTATTAACGAAAACAACATTAATGTAATTAATTTTTTAAGCTTTCAAAAATCTTAACAGACATTTTTTACAATAATGTGATTTATTTAATAAAAAACTCTTCCCGACTGACGTTACAGCCTTTCAGGAATGAAGTGATGAATGGAAAAATTCAGACGGGATACTACGGGAGGAAATAAAAGTGCCGGCGTATCTTTACAATAATTTAACCTGATTATTTCTGTATCATCAACCGGGAATGATGAATTTTTAACACCTCCTGCATTTTAATTTTGAAAACCTGTATTTATTACGGTAAATTGAACACAGAAATCTGCCAATGGATGGCCGATCGCTTTACAAGTAATTTGTGCCTTGGTTACTTGCCGGCGTCTCTTTTCTATCAATGCACATGCATCTCGGATTATAACAATGAATATTTACGTTGGCAATTTGCCTTACGGCGTAACAGAGGAAGATCTTCGCTCCGCCTTTTCCCAGTTTGGACAGGTGGACAGTTCCAACATCATTACTGACAAGTTTTCGGGTAGGTCAAAAGGTTTCGGCTTTGTAGACATGCCTAACGACAGCGAAGGGCGTGAAGCCATCGAGGCGATGAACGACAAGGATTTCAAAGGCCGCACCATCAAGGTGAACGAAGCAAGGCCGCGCGAAGAGAGACCAGCCAGAAGAGAGTCGCGCTACTGAGCTTTTCTCATATTCCACTCCTTTAAGACGGACAGGGCAACAGGTTCTGTCCGTCTTTTGATTTATTCTCCGGCTCTTCCCGTAAAGATACAGGGGGGAAAGAACCGGTATAATTTTTATTTACCATTTTTTACCAGGTCATCGAGCGCCGATGCAAGTACGGGATACCGGAAGGTAAAACCGTGCGACTGAAGAAACCCCGGCCTCACCTTCTGTCCTTTCACCGCGTATTCACCACCTTCTCCCATCAGAAGCTGCACGGCGAACTTGGGAACCGGAAGAAATGACGGTTTCCCCAGTACCCCTCCAAGCGATGAAGCGAACTCTTTCATGGTAACGGGTTCGGGACTGACGATGTTCACCGGCCCCCGGTATGCGCGATTCCCCAGGGCCTCGAGAATGCATGCGATCTCGTCGTCGATATGTATCCACGACAGGCATTGAACGCCTGAACCTACCGGTCCGCCGAGGAAAAAATTGAAGGGTGTGAGCATTTTCTGAAGCATTCCGCCTTTCGTCGAAAGAACGATGCCGGTCCTCAGGAGAACAAGCCGCACGCCATAATCTTCTACCGGCAGCGCTTCTTTTTCCCAGTCTATGCAGATTTTCGCGAGAAAATCGTTGCCTCCCTGCGAAGCCTCGAACAGGTCGCCGGTTTCATCGCAGCGGTCGAACGAACCGTAATAACCAATAGCAGAAGATGAGAGAAAAACTTCCGGTTTTTTT
>CAIYPU010000051.1 GCA_903928225.1 uncultured Chlorobiaceae bacterium | reverse complement strand
GGAACAGGACGGCAACATCAGGTTCAGGTTTCTTGAACAAATCATCAACCCGCTCGGAACGGAGCAGCGGGTACTTAAAATCGAGGATGCTGCGGCAACCCATCAGGTCCGGATACTCGAAACGCATTTCTTTGTCAATGGCAAGCTGAAGAAATCGAAAACCGAGAAACCCGGTGATTTCCAGGACGAATCGAAACTGAAGGAACCCCAGTCGGCAGGCCTGAATTATGTGAAGCAGGGTGCGGATACCGGTCCTGTAAAGACGCCACTCTGATCAGTCCCGCTTCCTTTTCAGAAAACAGGAGATTTAAAAACGCCGATAAAACAGGAACCCGGTATCATGCGCTTTTCAGCAAGACGGCACGTTACATCCAGAATGTTATTATCCAGTTGAATCCGATCGCATACCTTAGGGAACAGCCATGCCAATTTACCCTTGCAACGGAGAAAACAACACCTGCAGCGACAGAGGCTGGAGCCATGTCCTGCTTCAATCCATGGATGATCCGGTCAGCCTGCTTGACCCTTCAGGTTTGATCCTCGATGCGAACCCGGCCTGCATAGCCTGGATTTCCAGGTATTACGAAACCTGCATCGGTGCGAACATCTATAAAATAATTTCCTCCCATCCAGCCCTGCAGATATTCTATCCTCAATGGAAAGCGATGATCGAGGAAGTTCTCGAGACCGGCAGGAGCTGCTCCTTTGAAAATGCCGGATATGCAAGAACTGTCAGGTACACCACCTATCCCGTTTTTTCTCCGGACGGCAAGCAGAAAAGAATATGCATCATAGCAAGGGCAGTAGACGACAGCAGCAAAAAAGAGAACAATGAACTCGGCAGTCGGCAGTTATGGGAGCTTATCCTTGAAAAATGCCACGTCGGGGCATGGTCGATGAACCTTGTCAGCGGTACATTGTACCATACGCTCGAACAGGACCGCCTGTTCGGTTACGAAACACCCGTCGACTGGGGTTATGAACGGTTCCGGGACCATGTCATTCCTGAAGACAGGGAAATCGTGGACAAGCTTTTCAAGGGAATGTTCAACGCATCCGACGAGTGGGACACCGAATTCCGCATCCTCAGAAACGACGGATTGATCCGCTGGTTATCGAGTACCGGGGCGATAATGAAGGATGAGCATGGCAAAACCGTCTGTATTTCGGGGATATCGAGGGATATCACCGAACAGAAAACGTCCCGCATCGAGCATGAAAGCTTCCAGGCAAAGATGGCATATGCACTTGAAAACAGTCATGTCGGCATATGGCATCTCGACCTGAATAACTATCTGGTGACCCGCACGCTCGAACATGACCGCATATTCGGTTATGATACGCTCCTGCCGAAATGGACAGTCGACAGCTTTTTCGGGCATCTCTTTCCGGAAGACATCGATATGGTACGAAAACATTTCAACAGGTCGATGTCGGACAGGTCGGACTTCAGGCTTGAATGCAGGGTACGGAAAGCCAACGGACAAACCGGGTGGATAGCCATTGCCGGAACATTCATGTTCAGCAGGGGAAATGAGAGCCCCAATATCATTGGAATCGTACAGGACATCACCGGCAGAAAACTGGCGGAGCTCGAAGGAATAAAACTGCAGACCCAGCTTCAGCAATCCCAGAAAATGGATATGATCGGGCAGCTTGCCGGCGGGATAGCCCATGATTTCAACAACATCCTTTCTTCTATCCTGGCGAATACCGAAGTCCTCCTCGATCAGACAGACGTGAACCATCCGTTTTACGGGAACCTCGACAGTATCCGGCATGCCGTGAACCGTTCGACGGAGATGGTATCCCACCTGCTCGCATTTGCAAGAAAACAGGTGTGGCGACCCCAGCTCATCGATCTCGAAAACGAGCTGATGCGTATCCGTACCATGCTCATCAACCTGATAAGGGGCAACATCCGCTTCGACTGGCGCCTTCAGCATCTGCATGCCATGGTCAACATCGATCCATCGCACCTCGTGCAGATCATCACCAACCTCTGTATCAATGCCAGGGATGCAATCACAGGAGACGGCAGCATCGTCATAGAGACCAGTTCCCTGAAAGTCGGCGAATGCAAGAAGTCAGGGATCGAAGGAGTAGAAAGTCCCGATGACTGGGTTATGATTTCGATTACCGATACTGGCGGCGGGATCGCGGCGGAAGACCTGCCCAGGATATTCGAACCATTTTTCACGACCAAGGAAAAAGGAAAAGGAACCGGGCTCGGACTCGCTGTCGTTTATGGAATCGTAAAACAGAACAAAGGGTTCATCGAATGTCAGAGCGAGAAAGGAAAAGGCACCACGTTCAAGATCTTTTTTCCGCAATCAGGGACCAATGTTAACGCACAGGAAGTCTTCCTTCAGGAACAGAGTCCGTCAAATCGCGCTACCGGCATCCTGCTGGTTGAAGACGAACCGGACATCCTTAAAATTATCAAAACGCTCCTGGAAGCCCGAAACCTTGACGTGCTGCCTGCAGAAAGCGCGGAAAAAGCCCTGGAAATCTTCGATAAACACCGGAAAGAGATCGGCATGGTCATTTCCGACATCATGCTTCCGGGAATCAACGGGGTCGAAATGCTGCAGAAACTTCAACAGGTCAACCCGGAGCTGAAATACATTTTCATGTCCGGGTACGGCTTCGATGCGCTCAAGCACATCGAAGCATCCGGCCTTAACATGAACTTCATCTCGAAGCCTTTCGGCATCAGGGAGTTCCTCGACCTGGTGAACTCGGTAAATTCGCCAGCAGGCAATGGGTAACAATCATCAATATTGTTTATACATAAGCACAATCATTTATAGAAGTTACCACAACAATCGCATCAACTTTCGAGTTCATAAATAGTGCAGTAATTTTTGCATTGAGATCTAATGAACCATGAAAAATCGATTGACCTTTTGAATCAATTGATTCATTTTCACTTACCAAATAGCAATTAACGCCGCTCTTGATTAACTGCTGTTGATATGCTACTGCTTGTTGGGTTTGGTTCTTTTCAAAAATTGAAACAGGAATCTTGCCGTCACCATCAATAAAATCACGTAAAAAAAGAGGAATATGCCTTCGGGAAATCTCTCCACCACCAAATAATGGAGAAAAATTAACTTCGTTTATAATCGCGCCATTTTCAAACCAAGGTGTCGAGATATCATCAGTAATAATATCTATTCCTGCGATATACAAACCAAAAAGCCTGGCTGCATTTATGGCAATAGCTACATTTTCCGGATGAACTTTTTCTGTAACTTCTTCGTCGATACCTCCCCATTCGGTGGACTCAATCTTCCTCAATGGGACAAAAGCTCCGGATTCAGGAACCGAATCGAGTGTAAAGCCTGCTTGAATAATTGCCGTCTTTGCCAGTTCATCAATTGCAGAGATTTCAGATCGGGTCCAAGGGGGTCTGTTGCTTTGTATTAATAATTCAGCATCGACAAGTTCTTTCACATTTTTAATGCCATCGCCGATTACAGACATGGGAAGCCTTTTGACAGCATAAAGAAGTTTTCCATTTGCAATAAAAAGTCTATGGCATACACCGGAGACCTGTTTTTCAACAATTACTCGCTTAGATCTGGATAATTGAAACGCACTTGTAAAAGCTTTTTTCAATTTTTTTTCATTGTAGATATCGGTTGATACCCCTATCCCCCGGTCCTGATCCAATGGTTTTATAACGACAGGGTATCCGATACGCTCAGCAGAAGATATTGCATCATTTTCGGTTACGACCATATCGTGAGTTGGAGCAGGAAGCGCTGCCTTTCTCAGGATATGAGCTGTTGCAAGTTTATTTTGTACAAGTTTTGCACCTATGGCTGAATCCTGACCAGCAGTACTTCTATCCATTATTCGCGCTTTACTGCCCCAGCCAAGCTGATACACTCCTAATCCAATATGAATAAACGGGATACCAAGAGAATGAACGACTTTAAGCAATGGAATTGTAGATTTCCCTGCTGGAACCATGCTTTGAAGAGGTTTTATGATTTTCTCTCTAATTGTCGCATAATATTTGTTTTTGTCTGATGCATATAATGGATTTTCAGACATCCATACACAGATTGCCGACGAAGAATTAATAACTGACTGATAAACATTTTCTGGCACAGCTTCTATTTTATCAACCTGAATCTCGGCATAAAAAATTTTTCTTTTTTGATCTTCAAGATAAAATGACAATACGGCAGGGAGATCGAATATAGGCATGTTACCTAATTGAAAGAATAAACGCATAACGTGCAGTTGATATTGCAACAATTCACGAGTTGAACATGCGTCGTCATCATTCTCATGCTGGAAATTATAAGGCTCAATTTCTTTTATATCCAAAACGTCTCTTAGCCAAATTTCAATATACTGTAGACGTTGACGGTCAATGTATTGAACTTTAATTGGCAAGGTAACTGAAGCATCAATCAGACTCTTTATCATTTATTTATGGGTATCTCTATTTATTCTTGAGTGATCTATTTCTTTTAGAATCAATAGGTTAACGATTATAAAACCATATAAAACCGTATCTTGCAGCAGTTTCCATCATTCTGACTCTGCTGCCATGAAAAACATCAATCCACCCGGCCTTTTTGATGAACAATTCCAGCTCGAACGTTTTACCCTGCTCAAAGATCCGCTGGTGAAGCTGGAGCAATACATCGACTGGAAAATATTTGCTCCGATTCTTGATGTCGTTTTCAGCAAACCAGAGAACCATAGCAATGCAGGAAGACCACCTTTTGATCGGGTCATGATGTTCAAGGTTCTTATCCTCCAGAGCCTGTACAGTCTCTCGGATGATGCTCTGGAATTTCAGATTAACGATCGACTCAGTTTCAAACGCTTTCTGGGGCTCAAATCAAGTGACCGGATACCGGACAGCAAGACCATCTGGAAGTTCCGTGCAACCCTGATACAGGAAGGCATTATCGAAGCCTTGTTTTACCGGTTCAATCAAGCCCCGGACGACCAGAGCATCTTTGCCAAAACCGGTCAGATTGTCGATGCAAGCTTTGTAGAAGTGCCTCGCCAGCGCAACAGCCGAGACGAAAATGACCAGATACAAAAAGGGCCAGACCCCGGAATCATGGACGGCAAAGCCAAACAAACTGCGCCAGAAAGACCGTGATGCCCGATGGACGAAAAAGAACAAGATGAACTTCTACGGCTACAAAAATCACCTCAAGGTAGATCAGGGTACCAAGCTCATCACTGCCTATATGGTGACGGATGCGGCAGTCCATGACTCTCAGGAACTGGAAACGCTGATCGACAAAGATGATGCCTGACAAAAGCTCTACGGTGACGCCGCATACATCGGGCAGGAAGAATGCATCGAAGCATTCGGAATGCAGAGCGAAATCCATTCTCTTTTATCCATCGGCTATGTGAGGGCTACCGCCAAAATCGGGTTGGCCAACCTGACCTATAACCTCATGCGCAGTGTGTTTTGGTTGATACTATCAGCCAATGGAATATTGCAAAACTTAATTTTTCGAGGTTCCCTGTATATAATTCTTTTTTATTCTCACAATCAGGGTCATAAAGCTACGACTGGAAATATTATTGTTCACCCTTACAGTCATAACCGGGAATTGATCCCCCACTGGTGAAAGTTATCGATATCTGAAAGATGCAAAACAGAATATTACCGAACAGTATCTTTATTCAGCAGATCCCTGATTTTACTTTGAAGAGCGTTCCAGTCGATTTTCCCCAGATCGTTTCTAGGAATTATATCGACAAAGAGGAACCGCCGTGGAGCTTTATTTCCCAGCTTTTCATTGGCAAATCTGATCAACTCCTCCTCATTGATTAAGATTCCGGCTTTCGTGGTTACCAGACAGACGGGAAAGGACTGCATGACGGGATGGTTAAACGCAATTGCTTTCACATCGAGGATACCGGGGAAAGCCTGTATCTGAGACTCGATCTCTGCCGGATAGACATTTACTCCATTGACAATCATCAGGTCATCAGCACGGCCCAGATGAACCAGTTGGGAGTGCGTATCGATATAGCCAACATCTCCGGTCACAAAAAAACCATCCGTAAAATACCTTGACAAATGGTGACTGTTCAGATAGTTCGTTGTCATCTGACTTGTTTTTACACAAATAAGGCCTGTCGACCCATCAGGCAGCTTCTGTTTTTTATTGTCGATAATTCTGACCTTGACATCCTCAAGAACCATCCCGACAGTACCGGGAATATTGGCTACATCTTCAGGCAGGGCTATCGAAATGGCACCGGTTTCATTCGTACTGTAAGTAACATAAACATTAGCAGTCAGGCCTTTAATGATCTTTTCACGGAACTCCCGGGTAACGGATGATGCTGAAAGCTCAAGCACCCTGATATCATGCGGAACTGATGCCTTTTCAAAATGTATGAATGACATGATCTGATCTGCCTGAAGAACAATCATGGAAATAAATGTTACGCTGTGCTCAAGCATTAGAGCAATAAGTTCACGAGGATGCTGACTGGGGGATATAACCACGCTGGCACCGGCGGAAAGCGCCGAAAGAGCCCTGACTTTCGAACCGATGTAAGACATCGATGAGACTCTGAGGAATACATCTTCAGGTGTTATCTGAAAAAACCGGATTCTCTGCAGAATTCGCTGCGACAGCATGCTCTGGCTCAGATAAAAAGCCTTAGGTGTACCGGTGGATCCGGAACTTGTAACGAGAATAAACGGGCTTTCCATGTCAGCCGCGTTATCAAAGATCACGGAAGAGGACTCCGTGTTCAAATCAGACCACTGGATCCGTAAAGTTCTGTATGCATCAGATGCCGGAATATCCTCATCGCACAAAACCCATTCACCTTGAACCGATGCAACCTGCCGTAGCCAGACCGATATGGTGTTGCGCCTCGATACCGATGAGCATCTTTGTCCCAGCATGGAACATGCAAGGAAAGCAATGATTTCGAGACAGTCATCGTTGAAGCTGAGAATAACGATTGCATCTCTATCGGATATTACATCACTAATTTTCGCCGCAAAGCAAGTCACTTTAACCGCAAGCTCTTTGAAGGTCAGTTTCCTCACACCGAGAAAAGCCGGCTTGTCGGGATTCAATTCAGCCTGTGCGAAGACATTGCCTGCGACATTTTCCAGAGAGCTGCGATTCATAAAGTTCATTTAAGGTAAAACTATAGAAAATAACATCCCGGCTCGATCTCACTCCACCGTAACCGATTTGGCGAGGTTCCTCGGTCGATCCACATTGCACCCGCGGAGCGTCGCGATATGGTACGCGAGAAGCTGGAGCGGGATAACCGTCAGAAGCGGCGTTATCGGGCCTGAAGCCTGCGGAATGTAGATGACGTGCTCCGCGAGATGGCCGATTTCCTGGTCCCCTTCGCTGGCGATCGCAATGACCCTTCCTTTCCGGCTTCGCACTTCCTCGATGTTGCTGAGGATTTTTGAATAGGTGCTGTCCCTGGTCGCGATGAAAATCACGGGCATGTCCTCGTCTATGAGGGCTATGGGACCGTGCTTCATTTCAGCGGCAGGGTAACCTTCCGCGTGGATGTAGGAAATTTCCTTGAGCTTGAGGGCTCCTTCGAGTGCTACCGGGAAATTGTATCCTCTTCCAAGATAGAGGAAGTTGCGTGCGTCCTTGAACCGCTCGGCTATGCCTTTTATCTGTTCGTCGAGGTCGAGGATCCTTGTCGCCTTCTCGGGAAGACGGGAAAGTTCGCGAAGGTTGAGGGCCGCTTCGTCGCTCGAAATGGTCCTGCCCTTGCTGAGCGCGAGGGCAAGCATGTAGAGTACGATCACCTGTGCGGTGAAGGCCTTGGTTGATGCGACGCCCACCTCAGGGCCCGCATGGGTATACATGCCGCAGAGGGTTTCGCGGGCGATTGTCGAGCCGACGACGTTGCAGATTCCCATCACGAGCGCCCCTTTCTCTTTTGCAGTCCTGAGCGCGGCAAGCGTGTCGGCCGTTTCGCCGGACTGCGAGATCAGGATGACCACATCATCGACCCCCACAATGGGGTTGCGATACCGGAATTCTGAAGCGTAATCGACCTCTACGGGAATTCGGGCGAACTCCTCGATAAGGTATTCACCGATCAGCCCTGCATGCCAGCTCGTGCCACAGGCGCAGATCAGAATGCGCCGGGCCTGTTTCAGACGGTCAAGGTAGTCCTCTATCCCGCCGAGGTATACACGGCCCTCGGCAAGCCGGACGCGCCCGCGCATCACATCCTGCATGACGGCAGGCTGTTCGAATATTTCCTTGAGCATGAAATGCTCGAAACCTCCCTTCTCGATTTTTTCAAGCGAAAAATCAAGTTCGGTAACGATTTTTTCCTGCTCGATGTTCTCGATATTCTTGACGGAATACCCATCCCTCGTGATGACGGCAAGCTCGCCATCGGAAAGGTAGACGACCTTTTTGGTATACTCGACGATCGGCGCCGCATCCGATGCGATGAAAAATTCCCCGTTTCCGATACCGATCACAAGCGGGCTCCCTTTGCGGGCAACCACGATCTTATCGGGTTCGCGGGACGAGATCACGCAGATGCCATATGCCCCTTCGACATGGCGCAGGGTATGTCGCACCGCACCCTCGAGGTCAAGCGACGGATTGCGTTTCCAGATGCTGTCGATGAGCTGGACCAGGACCTCGGAATCGGTATCGCTCCTGAATGCGTATCCTGCGGAGAGCAACTCCTGCTTGAGCACGGTGAAATTCTCCACGATTCCGTTATGGATCAGGGCGATATCGCCGGCGGTATTCAAATGGGGATGGGCGTTGTTGTCGCTCGGCTCCCCGTGGGTCGCCCACCTGGTATGACCTATGCCTGCCGTAGAGCCCTGAATGTCGCTTCCGATGGCATCCACGGCGCATTCGAGACCGCTCACGCTGCCTTTCTGTTTCATGACCAGCAGGCTTCCCTTCATGAGGGCGATGCCTGCCGAATCGTACCCGCGGTATTCAAGCCGTTTCAGTCCCTTGAGAAGCAGAGGCGCAGCGTCCCTGTCTCCGATGTATCCGACGATTCCACACATGTCTTTTGCTAATTTTCCTTGTCCACAGGTCCGGCTGGGGGACCGGCAGGATTGGTTGAAATAATGAACTTCAGAGAACCATCTTCATTCCAGCATGAATGGCGGCTGCTTCGTTTGCGACAGCCCGTTCGTAACCGTCGATGTCCGAAAAGCTTCCTTCCGGATAGATCAGGGCCCGGCTGACATTGATCACCGCGCTCTGGCGTTCCCGGTCGACGCCGAGGTCTACCGATTCTTCCAGCGACCCGCCCTGTGCTCCCACTCCCGGAATAAGCAGGAAAAGGTCCGGCGCTTCGCTGCGGATCCGTGCAAGCCCGGCGCTTTTCGTGGCGCCTACGACAACACCTCCGTTCGCGTTTTTCTGCCAGGATGAAACTTTTCCGAGAACCCTGTCGAAAAGAGGTTTACCGTCATGCATCAGCTGTTCCTCGAAATCAGAGGAGCCCTTGTTGGAGGTGAGGCAAAGCACGAAAACAAGCTTGTCTTCATAAGCGAAAAACGGTTCGAGAGAATCGGAACCCATATAGGGCGCTACCGTCACCGCATCGAAAGGCCAGTGATCGAAAAAAGCCCGGGCATACATTTTGCTGGTGTTGCCGATATCGGCGCGTTTTGCGTCGGCAATGGTCAGGATGGCATCGGGAATATGGTGGAGGGTCGCCTCCATATCGTGCAGTCCGGCAATGCCCCTTGCTTCGTAAAATGCGGTATTGATCTTGTATGCAACGGCAGAATCGGCTGTGGCCCTGATCACTGCCCGGTTGAATTCGACAACGGGGTTTTCGTAACCGGAAAACACCGAGGGGATTTTTTCCGGGTCGGTATCGAGACCGACGCATAAAAGGGATCGCCGTGCTTTAATCCTGCTGTTTGCCTTATCCCTGGCTGAACTCATGAATTGCAGCTTTTCAGTGTTGAAACAACGGCCACTCTCGATTTCGGGCACATTCCTCCGTTCAGGCATCGTGCCCCTCAAGGGAGCGGGTGAAACTTATTACCGGACGATTTCCGTTTCGGTTTCTTAATATATGATATGTTTTCTTACGATTTTCTTCATTTAATGGAATAATCCTGTAAATTAAAGGTTTTGAAAACGTCTGCAGCAGAGATGCGCACGATTCCCGCATTACTATATAAACATGATTGACGATTGATGGCAAAAAAAACCAATAGATTCCCGAATCCCTACAAAAACGAACAGGATGGCAATGAACAGCGCCCGAAGTTTTCGATACTTTACTATGCCGTTGTCATCATCCTTCTCATAGGTATCCAACTCGCGTTCTTCTGGTCGGGATCGACCCAGGAAATCCCCTACAGCACGTTCAGGCAGCTCATCACGGAAAACAAGGTGGAAGCCGTGAAGATTTCACCTGAAAAAATCTATGTGAAGCTCCGGCAGAACACCGTAAACGGCGTCGCTCAAAAGGAACAGCCCCAGGAAGGGCCGGGCGGAATACTGCAGTCACCAGCGAAGCAGGACGAACTCCTTGTGAACCCTGTCCGTGACGATCAGCTCATCGAACTGCTTGAAAACCACGGGGTAAAATACCAGGGCCTGCCAAGCAGCACCTGGATAGGAGAACTCGTGCAGTGGATATTGCCGTTTGCGCTCCTGATAGGCATCTATTTCTTCGTTTTCAGGCGCATGGGCGCTCCCGGATCCCAGTTCATGAATATCGGCAAGAACAAGGCTGCGCTTTACGAAAACCTTGACGAGCACACCCGCATCACCTTCAAGGACGTTGCCGGCCTCGACGAGGCTAAAGCCGAAGTGATGGAGGTGGTCGATTTCCTCAAGGACCCGAAAAAATACACGACCCTCGGCGGCAAGCTCCCTAAAGGCGTGCTGCTCGTCGGACCTCCGGGTACCGGCAAGACCCTGCTCGCGAAGGCTGTTGCAGGCGAAGCCGACGTACCGTTCTTCAGCATCAGCGGTTCCGACTTCGTTGAAATGTTTGTCGGCGTCGGTGCTGCAAGGGTACGCGACCTGTTCAAACAGGCAAAGGAAAAAGCTCCCTGCATCATCTTCATCGACGAAATCGATGCGGTGGGACGCAGCCGGGGCAAGGGATACATGATGGGTGCGAACGACGAAAGGGAGAACACGCTGAACCAGCTCCTCGTGGAAATGGACGGCTTCGCCACGGACAAGGGTGTCATCCTCATCGCCGCGACAAACCGCCCGGACGTGCTCGATTCAGCGCTGCTCAGGCCTGGACGCTTCGACCGCCAGATCATGGTCGACAAGCCGGACCTGAAAGGACGTATAGACATTTTCAAGGTGCACACCAAAACGCTCTCGCTCTCAAAGGATGTCAACCTCAAGACCCTCGCCACCCAGACCCCCGGGTTCGCCGGTGCCGAGATTGCCAACGCGGCCAACGAAGCTGCGCTTCTCGCGTCGCGCCGCAACAAAAAGAGCATCGAGATGAAGGACTTCGAAGACGCCATCGAAAGGGTGGTCGCGGGCCTCGAGAAAAAGAACAAGGTTATCAACCCGCGCGAAAAACAGATCGTGGCATACCATGAGGCAGGCCACGCGATAGCGGGCTGGCTGATGCCCGAAAACGATCCCGTTCAGAAAATATCCATCGTGCCCAGGGGCATGAGCGCGCTCGGATATACCATGAACATCCCGCTCGAAGACCGTTACCTCATGACGAAGAACGAGCTTTTCGCCCGTATCTGCAGCCTGCTCGGAGGTCGCATCGCCGAACAGATCATCTTCGGGGAAATTTCCACCGGTGCGCAGAACGACCTCGAAAAGGTCACCAGCATCGCCTACAATATGGTCCTGGTCTATGGCATGAGCGAAAAGATCGGCAACCTGTCGTTCTACGAAAGCAACAATCCCTACTACGGCAGCCCGGGGATCGACAAGAAATACAGTGAGGAAACCGCCCGCCTTATCGACAGCGAGGTCATGGAGCTGGTTAACGGGGCGGTCCGCAAGGTTACCGACATGCTGACCGAAAACCGCGACAAGCTCGAACGGCTTGCCCAGGAGCTGCTCCAGAAGGAAATGCTGCAGTATGCCCAGATCGAGGAAATCCTCGGCAAGAGGCCTCCGGGGCTCTTCCCTGTCGCGGCGGATGAAGACACAGCTGCCGAAGAATTGACCGTTGCGGCGGAAAACAGCCTGGTCTCGAAAAACGGGGAGCATCTTTCTGCAGAAGAACAGGCCGAGCTCGAGAATGCCGTGGCCAGGATACGCGAATCGCGCAACCAGACAGAAGGATAACCTGAGGTCTGACGATGAAGAGGGTCCACCTGAAAGCCACCGGCATGGTGCAGGGCGTCGGCTACAGAATGTTCATCGACCGGGTGGCGCGGGAACTGGGCCTGTGCGGATGGGTAAGGAACATGCCTGACGGCAGCGTCGATATCGACGCCCAGGGCGGCGAGCAGGCCATCGGGGAACTGATCAGGAGGGCGGCGGCAGGGCCGTCTCGCGCGAGAGTGGCTTCCCTTTTGAGAGAGGAACTGCCGCCGTCGGACGAAATGACGGAGTTTTCCGTTCGGATGTGAGATTTTTGCCGGAAATGGAAAAGGCAGGGAGCACCTGCCTTTTTCTCATGTTTTTTGTGGGTCCCGAGGGATTCGAACCCCCGACCTACTGGGTGTAAACCAGTCGCTCTAACCAGCTGAGCTAGGAACCCTTCCGAAAGGCAACCAGTATAATATATTTTCCTTTCAATACAAAAAGAAAAGCCGGCAGACCAGGCCCGGCTCCACGGCCAATTTGTAAGCCTTCGCGAAAAAGCATAAATTCAGGCCGACAATCCAGAAGCTAACCTGCAACTTTTTCCGATCACCATTATGAAATCGTTATCCATCCTCGGCAGCACCGGCTCCATTGGTCTCAGCACGCTCGACGTCGTAAGGCAGCACCCGGATAAATTCACCGTTTGCGGCCTCGCTGAAGGTCATGACGTCGCCCTGCTCGCCGAACAGATCAATGAGTTCCGCCCGGATGCGGTTTCGGTGAGGGATGCGGCATCGGCCGAAAAACTGCAGCAGCTTCTCGGCGACCACAAACCGGAAATTTTTCACGGCATCAACGGAGCATCGACCATAGCGGCCCTTCCCGGAGCGGAGATGGTCGTCTCGGCAATCGTGGGCGCGGCAGGCCTCATCCCGACCGTAAGTGCCATCAGGGCCGGAAAACATATCGCCCTTGCCAACAAGGAGACACTTGTTGTTGCGGGGCAGCTTGTTTCCGACCTCGTCAGACAGCACAACGTCCAGCTCCTGCCGGTAGACAGCGAGCATTCGGCAATATTCCAGTCCCTTGCCGGCCACCGGCCCGAGGATATCGGGCGCCTCATCCTGACGGCTTCCGGCGGCCCCTTCAGGAAAACCCCGGCCGAAGACCTGAAAAATGTCAAACCCGAGCAGGCGCTGAAACATCCGCAGTGGTCGATGGGCGCGAAAATCACCATCGACTCGGCAACAATGATGAACAAAGGGCTCGAGGTGATCGAAGCGCACTGGCTTTTCAACATGCCGGCCGAAAAAATCGGTGTCGTCGTTCATCCGCAGAGCATCATCCACTCCATGGTCGAATACGTTGACGGCTGCGTCATGGCCCAGATGGGCATGCCGGACATGCGCGCACCGATCGCCTATGCCGTCTCGTGGCCCGAGCGCATTGAAAGCGGCATAGCGAAGCTCGACCTCACGAAGATCGCCACCCTTACCTTCGAAGAGCCCGACATGGTCAGGTTCCCGGCCCTGCGTCTCGCCTTCGATGCCCTCAAGGCCGGGCAGACTTACCCTGCGGTGCTCAATGCCGCAAACGAAATCGCCGTCGCTGCGTTCCTCGAAAACAGGATCGGCTTCACTGACATTGCCGGAACAGTTGAAAAAACCATGCAGGCCCACTCGGCATCCACGCCGGTTGTGCTCGACGAATACCTGCAGGCCGACCGCTGGGCCCGAGAAATGGCGAAAAAGATCATCGCATAATCACTGAACTCATCAAGGACAATCCCGAACACGCTCTATGGACGCACTCAGCTCGACATTCTTTTTCATCATCGCCATCTTCATCCTCGTGACGGCGCATGAGCTTGGACACTTCCTTTTCGCCAAGCTGTTCGGCATGAGGGTGGACAAGTTCTACATCGGATTCGATTTCTTCGACCTGAGGCTATGGAAGAAAAAAATCGGGGAAACCGAGTACGGTGTGGGCGTCTTTCCTCTCGGAGGATATGTGAAAATAGCCGGCATGGTCGACGAAAGCCTCGACACCGGCTTCCAGTCAGGCGAGCCTGAGCCCTGGGAGTTCAGGGCGAAACCGGTATGGCAGCGCCTGCTCGTGCTTGCAGGCGGTGTTCTTCTGAACTTCGTGCTCTCCGCGGCGATCTTTATCGGCATCACCATCGTTACCGGAGAATCGAGGACCAGCGTCAGCAATCCCGCATTTGTCGAACAGGGTTCGGTATTCTCATCGATGGGCGTAAAAACCGGCGACCGGTTCGTTTCGGCAAACGGCAAAGCCCTTGTGAGCTGGGAAGAAGCGATTGATCCGGAACTCCTGACTTCACGCAACCTCAGTTACGTCATCCGTAGGGACGGCAAAACGTTCACGGTATCGGCACCGGCAGACATCATGTCGAAAATCAGTGCAAGCAAAGGCATGGGCATCCGGCCTATCGTGCCGCCGGTTATCGACGAAGTTCTCCAGAACATGCCGGCCCGCGCGGCAGGCATAAAATCCGGAGGCCTCATCACGGCAATCAACGGCCAGAATGTCACCGACTGGACGGAAGTGGTCGGCATCATTTCATCGAACGTGTCGAAACCGATCATCGTCGAGTGGAAATACCTCGAACAGGCCAAAGGCGACAGCATCGATGTTTCCCGCCTGCACACCCTCGGCCGGACCATCACGACCAGCGTTGTGCCGGACGGATCGGGAAAAATCGGCATTTCGCTCAAACAGACCCTCCAGACCCGGAAAAGAAAGCTTTCGCCCATCGAATCAGTTGCGAGCGGTCTGAACCAGACCTGGAAAATGAGTGTCATGACCCTGCAGGGCTTCGCGAAAATCATAACCGGGCAGGAAGATTTCCGCAAATCGGTAGGAGGGCCGGTCAAAATTGCAAAAATGGCGAACCAGAGCGCGGAACAGGGACCGGTCAGTTTCCTTTATTTCCTGTCCATGCTCTCCATCTCGCTGGCGATCATCAACATCATGCCCATTCCGGCACTCGACGGTGGCCAGTTCGTCCTGAACGCCATAGAGGGCATCATGCGGAGGGAACTTTCGCTCGACGTGAAAATCCGCATCCAGCAGATCGGCATGGCGCTGCTTCTTGCGCTCTTCGCGTATATCCTCATCAACGACATCCTGAACCCCTGACAAAAGGACACGCAAGCAATGCTTGACAAACTGCGCGCCATAAAGGACAAGTACCTCGAGCTCGAACGTCAGCTTGCCGATCCGGCAGCAGCTTCAGACCAGGCGCGCTTCAGGAAGCTCAACAAGGAGTACAGCGACCTTCGTGAAATCGTCCGGGGATACGACCGGTATGCCAGGGCGCTCGGCGAGCTCGAAGCGTCAAAACGGCTGCTGAAAAGCGAAAACGATCCCGGAATGCGCGAACTCGCCCAGACCGAAATCAATGAACTGCAGAAAACGATTCCCGAACTCGAACAGGAGATGAAAGTCCTGCTCCTGCCAAAAGACGAAGCCGACTCACGCAACGTCATCATCGAGATCAGGGCCGGAACAGGAGGGGACGAAGCAGCGCTCTTCGCCACCGACCTCATGAGGATGTACCAGCGCTACGCCGAACGGCAGGGGTGGAAATGCGAGCTCCTCGACTACAACGAAAGCTCCGTTCCCGGCGGGTTCCGCGAAGCAATCCTCGGGGTGAGCGGCCACGACGTCTATGGCACCATGAAATACGAAAGCGGGGTACACCGCGTCCAGCGTGTTCCCGAAACCGAAACCCAGGGACGGATACACACCTCGGCGGCAAGCGTCGCCGTGCTGCCTGAAGCCGAAGAGGTCGATGTCGAAATCCGCAAGGATGACCTGCATTTCGATACCTACCGGAGCGGCGGAAAGGGAGGACAGAACGTCAACAAGGTCGAGACCGCCGTCAGGATAACCCATGCTCCCAGCGGCATCGTCGTTGCCTGCCAGGAAGAACGTTCGCAGCTCCAGAACAGGGAGCGCGCCATGAAAATGCTGAGGGCGAAGCTTTACGACCGGCAGCTTGCCGAACAGCAGCAGCAGCGGGCCGACCTTCGACGATCGATGGTAACTACCGGTGACCGGAGCGCAAAAGTCAGGACCTACAACTATCCGCAGTCACGCGTGACCGATCACCGCATCGGCTTCACCAGCCATGCCCTGCCCCAGATCATGCAGGGCGACATGGACGAACTCGTGGAAGCCCTGAAACTCCATGACCAGACCGAACGATTGAAGGCGGAGCGCTGAGCCCGCTCATCCTGTTGCACCATACGTCGTTCAGGATAGGTTTTCAGCGATTCTCTTCTTATTTTTTCCTTCAAGGCCGGTCATCACGATGCTCGGAATACCGATGAACATGCAACGAAACTCGAGGGACAGCAGCAATGGAAATGGATGCAACAGGCGTAAGCCGCGGTGAATGGATCTTTCACGAAGAATTCGACAGGACTTTCTCCTACCTCTCCGACCAGAAAAAGATCCTCGGGTTCAACCCTTTCTGCCACAGCGTCGAACCGACCAGCATCGACAACGTCTACAAATGGCATTTCCGCGTCACGGACCCGCAGAACAACCCCTTCGATGTCGTTTTCTACGTGGAGCAGTCCGACGAACTGCTGGTGCAGCTTCCCGAACACATCCAGTGCACCAGCCCGGAAGAGCTGACCGACGAAATGATCGCCCTCTATACCGTCGGCAAAAAGATCGGATGGAGGCACTATCCGATCGAAGGCCAGATCGAGGACCCCGGAAACTACCTGTTCGAGGGAAAGGCTTTCGGCGAGCTGTACCTCCACCCCATGATGGAAAGCAGGACACGGGTGCATTTCGACCTGCGCATCGACGTCCGTTTCATTCTCTACCCTGCGTTCAGGATCATCCCCGAACAGATCATCCGCTCCATGACCAATGCAGGCATGTCCTTCATCATGCAGTCGGCGACAAACAAGATGTTCCACTGCATTTCAAAAGATTTCGGCAATCAGGTCATGAAAGTATAAACCACCAGCCATGACTGACTTTCAGGAACTTGCCGCAGCACGCTGCAGCATAAGGAGTTACGATACCGGGCGCACCATCCCTGACGAACTGCTCCTCAGGGTGCTCGATGCGGGAAGGCTCGCTCCATCCGCAAAGAACCTCCAGCCATGGAAGTTCCATGTCGTCCGTTCTCCGGAGATGCTGGCAAAGGTCCAGGCAACCTACTCGAGGGACTGGCTGAAAAGCGCGCCATGCCTTCTCGTCGTTTCAGGAAAGAGGGAACAGGCATGGGTCAGGAGCCTGGATGGGTACAACTCGCTCGAAACCGACCTCGCTATCGTGATGGACCACATCATCCTTGCCGCCACAGCGCAGGGGCTCGGAACCTGCTGGATCGCCGCTTTCGATCCCGTTGCGCTCAACGAAGCCCTCGGGCTCGGACCCGATGACGAAGTGTTCGCCTTCACCCCCCTTGGCTATGCTGCGCCTGGAGCAATAACCGTCCCGAAAAACCGCAGGCCGCTCGATACGATGACAGAGCTCCTGTAAAGAGACAATGTTGCATTCGTTATTTCTGTCATGCCGCTTATCCCTGTCATTCTGCCTTTTTCCCTGTCATTCTGAACGAAGTGAAAAATCCAAAACGGGCCACGCATGGAAAAGGATGCTTCACTTCCTTTCATTTACGTTCAGCATGACAAACCGTGGCGTCATGCTGTGTCCCCCGCTACCTTGCTGTTGTCTGCGCAATAATTTCGCCGCTGCTGAATTTTCAACCGTCAGGAACCGTTATATCCTGATGAAAGCTGAAAACAGCATAAGAGAAAATCCCTCATCGGAGGGTGCAGCATGAGAACCATCGTCTTCACAGGAAAGGGAGGGGTCGGCAAAACCTCGATCGCTGCGGCAACGGGGGTCAAGGCGGCCTCGATGGGCTACAAAACCCTTGTCATCTCCACAGATCCCGCACACAGCCTCGGTGATTCCTTCGATGTCGAACTCGGCCCGTCCCCGGTTAAAATCAGCGAAAACCTTTACGGACAGGAAGTGAGCGTCTACGGCGACCTTACCCTGAACTGGGAAGTCGTGCGCGCCCATTTCGCCCACCTCATGGAAGTGCAGGGTATCCAGGGTATCTATGTCGAGGAAATGGGCGTCCTGCCCGGCATGGAGGAGCTGTTTTCGCTCTCCTACATCAAACGCTACAACGAGTCCGGAGAATACGACCTGCTGATCGTCGACTGCGCCCCGACCGGTGAAACGCTGCGCCTGCTCTCCCTGCCCGAGACGTTCGGGTGGATACTGAAAATGATCAGGACCCTCGAAAAATATGTCGTAAAGCCCGTCATCAGGCCGTTGTCGAAAAAAATCGGAAAGCTCCACGAGCTCGTCCCCGAAGTCGAGGTCTACGACCAGGTCGAAAACCTCTTCACCTCGGTTGACGGCATCATCGGCATTCTTTCCGACGGCTCCAGGACCACCGTCCGCCTCGTCATGAACCCCGAAAAAATGGTGGTCAAGGAATCGATGCGCGCCCTCACCTACCTCAACCTCTACAACATCACCGTCGACCAGGTGGTGATCAACCGCGTCTTCATGGACGAGCTCGACGGCCAGTACATGAGCGAATGGAAAACGATCCAGCAGAAGTACATCGAGCAGATCGAACGCTCTTTCGCACCGATACCGATCACGAAAGTCCCGCTCTTCCGCAGGGAAGTACTCGGCCTCGACATGCTGAAAACCGTTGGCGACGTGGTGTACGGGGATAAAAACCCGATCGATATCTTCTACAGGGAGGAACACACGCTGATAACGAAAGTCGACGAAGGCCATTACATCATGAAAATCCGCCTGCCCTTCGTTTTCGACAACCGAATGGAAGCCAACGTGCTCCAGGTGGGGGATTCGCTCACCCTGCGTATCGGCAACTACCAGAAAGGGGTTGTCCTGCCAGTATTCCTTGCCGGAATGCGGGTAGCCGAGGCGGGATATGAAACCGAGTTCCTCAAAATCGATTTCAGGAAAAAAGAGCCTGCAGCGGCGATTCCCTGACGAAGCCCTGGCGGCGGCAGAATTTCCGGGGACCTTCCCGCCGATTTCATTGGCTTCATAGGAAATAATTTCTGATCTTTGGGGTGAACTTTTTATTACTCGATGAACAAACGACTTTTGCTTGGCGCCGAAGCTATAGCCCTCGGCGCACTCGATGCAGGAATATCGGGCGTCTACGCATACCCCGGAACACCCTCGACCGAAATCACCGAATATATCCAGCAGAACAGCGCAGACCGGCAGCCGCCCGTCCGTTCGGCATGGTCCGCCAACGAGAAAACCGCCTATGAAGCGGCCCTCGGTATGGCCTATGCCGGGAAAAGAAGCCTGGTCTGCATGAAACATGTCGGTCTGAACGTGGCTGCCGACGCGTTCATCAACTCCGCAATCACCGGGGTGAACGGTGGCCTGGTGCTTGCAGTGGCCGACGATCCGTCCATGCACTCTTCCCAGAACGAACAGGACAGCAGGGTTTACGGAAAGTTCGCCATGGTGCCTGTCATCGAGCCGGCTTCACAGCAGGAACTCTATGACGCCACACGGGAAGCGTTCGATATATCCGAATCACTGGGGCTGCCGGTACTCCTGCGCCTCACCACCCGGCTCTCACACTCGCGGGCCGTCGTGGAAATCGCTTCCGAAAGAGCCCAGAACAGGCTGAACGCCTTCTGTGAGCCCGAACGCTACGTGCTCATGCCGCAAAATGCCCGCCGTCAGTACGAACATCTCGTATCCATGCAGCCGAGGCTCGAGGAATTTTCCGAACACTCCTGGCTGAACACCCTTGTTCCCGGCAGCGGGAAAACCGGTGTCATCGCTTTCGGCATCGCGTTCAACTATGTCATGGAGGCACGTGAAATCTTCGAACTGGATTGTCCCGTGCTCAGGATCGGCTGCTATCCTCTGCCCCGAAAAAAGGTGGAAGCCCTCTTCGCCGGGTGCGACAGTGTGCTCGTGGCCGAAGAAGGCTACCCTGTCTATGAAGAGCTCCTGCGGGGGTTCTTCGGCGGAAAACAGATCAGGGGCAGGCTCGACGGAGCGTTGCCCAGGACAGGCGAGCTCGACACCGACCATATCGCCAGGGCGTTCAGCAGGCATCTGGACCACGGACTGCCGATCCCAGGGATCGTTTCTAACCGCCCCCCGGAGCTCTGCAAAGGGTGCGGGCACAGGGACCTCCTCGAAGCCCTCAACATCGTCATGGGCTCCTATGACCACAAGCATGTTTTTTCCGATATCGGCTGCTACACCCTCGGTGCGCTTCCGCCCTTCAATGCCATCCACACCTGCGTGGACATGGGAGCATCGGTAACGATGGCAAAAGGAGCTGCCGATGCGGGACTGCTGCCGGCGGTCGCCGTCATCGGTGATTCCACCTTCAGCCACTCCGGCATGACCGGCCTGCTCGATGCGGTGAACGACCGGAGTCCGGTAACCATCATCATTTCGGACAACGATACGGTAGCCATGACCGGCGGCCAGAGTTCCTCGGCAACAGGATCGAGGCTCATTGAAATCTGCCGGGGGATCGGTGTTGAACAAGAACATATCAGGACCATCGTCCCGCTGAAGTCGCACCTTGATGAAAACATAACCGTTCTTGGTGAAGAGATTGCCTACGAAGGTGTATCGGTCGTCATTGCGCAGCGCGAATGCATCGAAAACGCCGCACGGAAAAAACGGAACCCTGCAGCAAACCATTAAGGAGAAGCCATGCATCTCAACATCATTCTCGCCGGAGTCGGCGGCCAGGGAATCCTCACCATCGCATCGGTCATCAACCACGCAGCAATCCAGAAAGGGCTTCATGTCAGGCAGGCCGAGGTTCACGGCATGAGCCAGCGGGGAGGGGCCGTCCAGTCACACCTGCGCATCTCGGCAAGAAAAATCTATTCGGACCTCATCTCCCGCGGGACTTCCCATCTTATCCTTTCCGTGGAACCGCTGGAAGCGCTGCGATACCTGCCTTACCTCTCTCCGAAGGGAAAGGTGGTTACCGCCACGGACCCGATCGTCAATATGCCCGGATACCCCGACCTCGAAGCGATCTTCACCGAACTGCACCGGACAGACAAGCCCGTGCTGGTCAGCGCCGCCGAACATGCGAGGCAGGCAGGCAACATCAGGACCTCGAACATGGTGATGCTCGGTGCCGCAGCACCCTTTACCGGAATCACACCCGCAGACCTGGAGTCGGGCATAGAAAAACTGTTCGTCAGGAAAGGCGCCGACATCGTCGAAATGAATATCCGCGCTTTCCGCAAAGGACTGGAATTATCTCAACATCAAGCATCCGATACATGATCTGGAACGAACATTACGAGTGCATGGAGCGCGAAAGCCTCCTGAAACTTCAGGGAACGAGACTGAAGGAAATGGTCGAACGCGTTTACTACTCGGTCCCTTTTTACCGCACCAGGCTTCAGGAAAAAGGAATAGAGCCCGGCGACATCCAGACCATCGACGACCTCAGAAAGCTTCCGTTCACCACCAAGCAGGACCTTCGCGACAACTATCCTTTCGGGCTTTTCGCCAAACCGCAGCAGGACGTGGTGAGATTGCACGCATCGAGCGGAACGACCGGAAAATCGACAGTCGTGGGCTATACCCATAACGACATCATGATGTGGAGCGAAGTTGTCGCCCGTTCTCTGACCATGATCGGCGCAACCCGTGACGACATCATCCAGGTGGCTTACGGCTACGGGCTCTTTACCGGCGGCCTCGGCCTGCACTACGGTGCGGAAAAAATCGGCGCTTCAGTCATTCCGATCTCAGGCGGCAACACGAAAAAACAGCTGCAGCTGATGGAAGATTTCGGCTCGACGCTGATCGCCTGTACCCCGTCCTACGCGGCGTTCCTCGGAGAGGCGCTCATCGAGGAAAAAATCGATCCGGCCGCCATAAAGCTCAGGGCCGGCATATTCGGCGCCGAACCATGGAGTGAGGAGATGCGCGCGCAGATCGAGAAGCTCCTGCGCATCAAGGCTTACGACATCTACGGGCTCAGCGAGATCATCGGGCCGGGCGTTTCCATGGAGTGCCCCTGCCAGAAAGGGATGCACATCTTCGAAGACCACTTCATTCCCGAGATCATCAATCCCGATACCTGCGAAGTGCTTCCCTACGGCGAGCTCGGAGAACTGGTCTTCACCCCGGCAACCAAGGAGGCGATGCCGCTCATCCGTTACCGGACCCGCGACCTCACCCGCCTGCATGCCGAAAAATGCGACTGCGGCCGAACGTTGGTCCGCATGGAGAAGTGCGTGGGACGCTCCGACGACATGCTCATCATCCGCGGCGTCAACGTCTTTCCGTCACAGGTGGAATCGGTGCTGCTCGAAATGAGCGAAACGAAACCGCACTACCTGCTCGTCGTCGACCGCCACAACAACCTCGACATCCTCGAGGTCCAGGTCGAGGTCGACGAACAGTTTTTCTCGGATGAGGTCAAGGAACTCGAAGACCTGCGCCGCAGGATCAGGGCGAACATCGCCAGCGTGCTCGGGCTGCATGCCGAAATCAGGCTGGTCGAGCCGGGCACGATCGAACGCAGCATGGGCAAGGCCCAGAGGGTTGTCGACAAACGGAAAATCCATTAACGAAAGGAAGCAGCCATGATCATCAAGCAATTGTCGGTATTTCTCGAGAACAGGACGGGACGCTTGACCGAACTTACCGGGATCCTTGCGGCCAACGACATCAACATTTCGGCGTTTTCCATCGCGGATACGGCCGATTACGGCATCCTCCGCATGATCGTCGGCCGGCCGGAACAGGCTGCCGACGTGCTGAAAAACCACGGGTTCGCCGTAAAGGTCACCGAGGTTGTGGGCATGATCGTGCCACACAAACCGGGAGGCTTGCACCATGCGCTGCAGATCATCTCCGAGAACAACGTGGCGATCGAATACATGTACGCTTTCGCTTCCGGGGAGTGCAACGCGACCGTCATCATCAGGGCGGATTCTCTCGAAAAACTCATTGCCGTGCTCCAGGAGCACAAAATGGAACTGCTCCAGAAAGGTGATGTCTATCAGTTGTAAGAAAAAAGGGACTGCAGGGATATAAGGGACAGACAAAGAAAGAACAACATGCCAAGGTTTTCTAAAGCGGTATCGTCACTTCGTTCATCCGAGATCAGGGACCTCATGACCCTGGCCTCGAGGCCGGACATCATTTCTTTTGCCGGAGGGATGCCGGGAAACGACCTTTTTCCCGTCAGCGAGGTCGAAGAACTGTTCAGGAAGCTCGATATGCGGAAAAAACAGGCCGCGTTCCAGTACGGGCCCACGCACGGCCTGCCTTCCCTGCTCGAGTCGCTCCGCGGATTTCTTGAAAAAAAGGGGCTTCCCGTCCATGACAACAGGCTGCTCGTCACGACAGGCTCACTGCAGGCAATCAGCCTGCTCGCCAAGGCGTTCATCGACCCCGGCGACCCGGTTATCGTCGAAAATCCCTGTTTCATCGGCGCTTTGTCGTCATTCAAGTCCCACGAAGCCGACCTCAGGGGCATAGCCGTGGACAGCGAAGGCATCGCGATCGACGAGCTTTCCGGGGAAATCCGCCGCACGCCGCACGCGAAATTTCTCTATATCACCCCGTATTTCCACAACCCGGCAGGCCTGCTCTATTCAGGCGAACGCAAGGAAAGCCTCGTCAGGACCCTGCAGGGACGCGACATTCCGATCATCGAGGACGACGCCTACGGCGACCTCTACTTCCACCCTGAAGATGCCGGCCGCCTGAAGCCGCTCAAGGCCATCAATCCCGAAGGGATCGATATCTGCTACACCGGTTCGTTCTCGAAAATCCTCGGCCCCGGCCTGCGCCTCGGATGGATGCTGGTGCCGGAGGAGATCTACCGCAAATGCGAGCTCATCAAGCAATCCGCCGATGCCTGCTCGCCAAGCTATACGCAGGTGCTCGCCGACGAGTTCATCCGCTCCGGCCTCATCTACCCCTATATCGAGAAAGTCAGGCAGGAATACCAAACGAGGGCGAACGCCATGGTTGCCGCCCTGAAGTGCTCCATGCCGGATTATGTCCGCTGGAACGATCCTCGCGGCGGGTTCTACCTCTGGCTCACCCTGCCCGAAGGCACCGACTCGACCGAAATCCTGAAGCTCGCCATCGAAGGTGGTGCGGTGTTCGTCGTCGGCAAAACATTCGATCCTGCCGGCAGGAGCAATAACACCATGAGGCTCTCCTACTGCAACAACTCTCCCGCCGAGATCGGGGAAGGCATCCCCGTCATTGCAGAAGCGGTCAGGAAGGTGTGCGGGTAGGAGAAGGATAACATGCATGAATTCGTCAGCCCGGAGTCATTTCCGGGCTTTTCTTTTTTTAAAGCTTTTCCAGAACCGGAACATAATCCCCCTTGACAAACAACAAAATAATAATTACTATGCAATAGTTATTACGATATAATAATTATAAACTGATGAGCGCAAATCCGTTTTCTTACAACGTTCTTCCTGTCGAAGCGCCATTCTGTGGCCGCGATAAAGAGCTTGATGCCTTATGTAACTACGCCCGAGCAAATACGAACGTCGTTCTATACTCTCCGAGGAGGTACGGGAAAACCTCCCTCATCAAGCGGGTACAGGACTCGCTTACCCGCGAGCAATTTATCACCCTCTACATCGACATTTCAGGAGCGACAAGCGCCGAGGACTTGGCATCTCTGATCGCACGGGACATATTCAGATTTGTCCAGCAGAAAAGCCCTCTGCTTAAAAAAGCGATGAGCCTCATCAATAACTGGCGACCCAGTTTCACGCCGCAACCTGACGGAAGCGTTTCAGTCTCTGTTCAACCCTCAAGCCAGAAAACAGGCATCGCTTTCCTTGAAGAGACCCTCGATGGTCTCGACAATTTCCTCAGCGGCAATCCCCAGCAAACCAGCATCGTGATCGATGAATTCCAGGAGATCACCGAACTGAAGAACAGTGAACAGATCGAAGCGTTGCTGCGCAAACACATCCAGCACCAGTCGAACTGTTCATGGTTTTTTCTCGGCAGCCGACGTCGGATGCTCCTCGATATGTTCGAAAAAGAGAGCCGCCCGTTTTATCGAAGCGCAATTAAAATGCAGTTGCCTCCGCTGCCTCAGGAAGAGGCAATACAATTTGTCATCGAACAGTTCGGAAGTGGCGGCAAGGCGTGCCCTAGGGATATTGCCAGCAAGATCATCGATGTCACTCATGCATACCCTTTTTATGTCCAGCGGCTTTCAGGAGAGATATTCACTCTTTCAAAAAACAATGAAATAGGGGAACAGGAAATACAGGAAGGCATCCGGAAAATGCTCGATGAGGAGGGAAGATCATTCGCCAACGTTGAAAGTCACCTTGCAGCTGGGCAGAAAAGACTGCTCAGGGCGATCGCGAAGGAACCCACCGACAGCCTTTACGCAATAGACTACCAGAGGAAACATCGCCTTGGTTCGCTCAGCACCATCCAGGCTGCTATAAAAAAGCTTCTGACGCTCGACCATATCGAGCAGGATGAACATGGCGTCAATCGCCTGACCGACCCGATGTTCGCCCTGTGGCTCATCGGTCAGGAACAGGAACTGCTGCCTGAAAAACCGGCATCGATTGAAAAAGGTGAGTCCCTCCCCTTTGGTCAGACGCTCGTGGAGTACAACGTCGAGCAAAGCCTGAAAAAGGGAATTGGTGAAATGCCCGGCTACCGATCAACGGAAGCGGTAGAGATAAAGGCATCATTGCCTGAAGAACCGGACGGCGGCGATGAACTTCCACGTATAAACATTTTTCTTTCGTACGCACATGACGATCAGGCATTGAAAGAGCGCTTTTTCGATCTCATCAGGAAGCGGCTTAAAACCTCGAAGGAATACCGTTTTTCCTTTTCCTCGGACAACGATCTTATTTGCGGCACACATTGGCATGATGAACTGCAAGAGCGCATCGATCGCTGTGATTTCGGCTTGTTGCTTGTTTCGACCAGTTTTCTCGCCAGCGCCTACATCCAGGATCATGAGGTGCCGAAACTCAAACCGCGGTGCTTTCCAGTGTTCCTCAAGGGCGTCGATATGGATGGACAGGATTTGCGGGGCCTTGAAAAGCTTCAAATCTTTCAGTTCCAGCAAAACAAATCCTTTGAAGAAGTAAGGGGAGCGAACCAGACAAAATTCATCCATACCTTTGCCCGACATATCGAAGCCCGTGTAAAAGGTTATCTGGAGCAACAAAAGCAAGAGTGCATTTCACTAAGAATATGCGATGATGAGGGAGTACGAAAAATCACCGAAGGACATCTGAAATTCAAAGGCTCGCTGTACGAGTGTGAGCGCTTCATCGAAGGTCGCGCTACCAAAGGAATTATCTCGAATCAACCCAGAAGTGAATTGGCAGCGGACACTGTTCAGGCCCTGCCTTACATCCTGAACTGGGCGCTGGAAACCGAGGTGCCGTTTTTTGCGCTGCTGGGCGATTTCGGTACGGGCAAGACCTTCACCTGCCTGATGCTGGCGCGGGAGATCAACGCAAAGCATGACGAGACGCCTGAGTCGGTACCGCTCTGCATCTACATCGACTTGCGACGGGTTTCAACGCGAGTCGGCACGGAGAAAAAGGTGCCGCGACTGACCGACATCCTGCGCGACGCCATCGAGTTAACCAGAGACCCGCTCGACAGGAGCATCGTCACTCCCGAAGACATCATCAGGCTCGTACGTTTGAACCGGGCGCTGATCATCTTCGACGGCCTCGATGAAAAGACGGTGCACTTCACACCGGAGGAGACCAATCAGTTCATCGCCGAACTCTGGAGTATCCGGGAGCAGCGGAATGAAAAGGAGAACCCTGCGCCGCAGGGCAAAATCCTCATCAGTTGCCGCACCCACTATTTCCGTGACACCATCGAACAGAACACCCTTTTCCTCGGCAGGGACCGTGAAGGGCGCACCAGGGAAGAGTACCGATCCTGCACGCTCCTGCCATTCGACTCGGAGCAGATCAGGGAGTACCTGGAGAAGCGGCTCGGCTGCGGCAAGGAGAAAATCGACCGGATCGTCGAGCTGTTCGAAGAGGTGCACAACCTGAAAGATCTCGCATCTCGCCCCTACACACTCAATCTCGTTACGGAATCGATTCCCGACATCGAACGAAAAATAGCGGAAGGTGTCCATGTAAACACCGCCACACTCTACGATACCACGGTGGACAACTGGCTGGCGAGGGACGAGGGCAAGCACGAGTTCAGCACGCCGCACAAGAAGCGGCTCATGAAGTCGCTGGCCGCAGAACTCCACAAGCGGGGCGGCGAAGGGCTGGAGACGGACGAACTCGATGAATGGCTCGATGAATGGCTCTACCGGAACCCGGTGATCAAGGATGCCTATGCAGGTATGAACCGCGAAACGCTCAAGAAAGACCTGCGTACGGCCACTTTCATCATCCGCGAAGAGGAAGACAGCTTTTCTTTCGCCCACACCTCGCTGCAGGAGTATTTCCTTGCGGGGTTCATCGTCGATGCCTTGTCGTCAAGGCAATTCGAGCCGCAGGAGATCATGATGTCCATACCATCGAAAGAGACGCTCGACTTCGTTGCCGACATGCTCGATGCAGATGACCGGAAAAGCGGCCCGGTCAATGCAAGCCTCACATCGATCCTCGAAACCGCTTACCACAAGCAGGTTTCGGAACTTGCCTTCGCTCTCTGGCTGAAACTGCACGAGCGCGGAATGCGCACACCCGTGCCACGAAACGTGCATCTCGAACATGCCGAACTCGACGGATGGGTGATCGGCAACCTGAACCTTTCGGGCGCACGCTTCGATCATGCAAACATGAGAAGTGCGAGCTTCAGGAAGACAGTACTCGGAAATGCCTCGTTCAGGCACGCTATCCTCGTCAATGCGGAATTTCTCGGCTGCAACGCTGCCGGAACCGATTACTCACAAGCCGACGCCATCGCAGGAATCTGGAGGGACTGTGATCTCAGGAAAAGCAGCTGGTCATCGGCAGAACTTCGGCTCGCATCGTTCGTTGATTGTCTTGCAACGGAAAAGGAAGAGTTTCCCGATACGAAAAAACATGTCGCTGCCTGCTGCGAAGGGATTGCCAATTCGTCACTTCCCGGAGTTGTCCGTTGCTCGATCTACGATGGCCATACATCCAGTGTCTGGGCCGCCGCTTTCAGCCCGGACGGGTCCCGCATCATTTCCGGGTCTTCCGACAAAACCCTCAAGCTCTGGGATGCTGCTTCCGGTAACTGCCTCATGACCCTCTCAGGCCATTCAGACGGGGTCTGGGCCGCCGCTTTCAGCCCGGACGGGTCCCGCATCATTTCCGGGTCTTCCGACAAAACCCTCAAGCTCTGGGATGCTGCTTCCGGTAACTGCCTC
>CAIYPU010000050.1 GCA_903928225.1 uncultured Chlorobiaceae bacterium | reverse complement strand
GGCTCGCTTTCTTCCGCCTTGCCGAAAGTCAGGATCTGGGAAACCAGGTTCTGGGCACGTTCCGCAGCCTGGCGGATTTCAGAAAAATATTCGTGAAGCGGGTTATCCTCCGGAACTTTCATCTTGCCCATCTCGGCATAGCCGAGGATCGGGGTAAGGATATTGTTGAAGTCGTGCGCGATACCGCCAGCGAGGGTTCCGATGGTATCAAGCCGTTCCGACTTCCGAATGCGTGATTCAAGCTTACTTTTTTCTGCTTCTGCCCGTTTTTGTTCGGTGATATCGAGCGTAATGCCGACATATTTTATCACCTTTCCATCGGAATCCCTGACAGGGTTTCCCTTGCCCATGAGCCAGCGGATGTTGCCGTCGGCATCTTGAACCCTCCAGGTACAGTTGTACTCGGCTGCATTGTTTATCGTTTCAAAGACCGTCCGCTGCACCATTTCACGGTCTTCAGGAATGACGGTGTTCAACCAGTTTTCGAGCGATGGTTTGCAGCTGTGTGGCTGGAGTCCGTAAATATGCCACAGTTCCTCGCTCCACTCACTTTCGTATGTCACGACATTGGTGCTCCAAGTGCCGGCATTCACGGAATTCATGATGACCCGCATTCGCTCCCTGCTCTCGACCAGGGCGTCCTGATATCTTTTTCTGTCGGTGATATCGTGGATAATCGAATAGAGCAGGGATCTGCCTTCTATGGAGATAGGACCGCTCACCACTTCGACATCCCTTATGGAACCGTCTGCCAGTCGATGCCGGAAATTGAAATAGTTCTTTTCCATTGCACGGGCTTTGTGCATTTCCGCCTTTATCTCCGGCTCCGAAAGGGTATTGATCTGCATGACGTTCATTCCCAGCAACTCATCCCGGGACCATCCGTAGAACTTTACCGCCGCAGGGTTCGCATCGATGACCTTTCCGTCTTTCGGATCGAAGATCATCATAACGGTGTGTTCGTTCTGGAAGAGGTTGCGATAACGCTGCTCGCTTTGTCGCAGTTCCTCTTCCGCACGTTCTCTCGCATCAAGGGCCCGAAGTATGGTGATGCCATAGGAGAGATTTTCTGCAAGTGACGAGAGCAGCTTTATCTCTTCAGGATTGAACGCATCAGGTAACGAGGAATACATGGTGATGGTCCCGAAAACGGCATTATCAGCTATCAGCGGAAGGCTCAGCGAGGATGCATAGCCCCGTTTCAACGCTTCCTCGCGCCATGGCTTGAATCGGGGATCGAGTAGCATGTTCCTTGTCGTTTCGGGCTTGCCGGACCGGATAGCTCTACCGCTCGGGCCCTGGCCCCGTTCAGTATCTGTCCAGGTAATTCCGAGCGTTTCGAGATATCCTTCTTCAAAGCCGGCCTGGGCAACGGGACGCACACTTTTTGCCTGGTCATGCTGCGCATATCCGACCCATACCATACGGTAGCCGCCTTCCGCAACGATAGCGCGGCAGATGCCTTCGAGCAGCTCCGCTTCTTTTTTTGCATGAAGCAGCACCTGGTTGCAGTTGTTGATTGCCAGGAGTGCGCGGTTGAGCTTCTGGCGTTCTTCTCTATCTTTTTTCCTGCTAGAGATATCGATAATAGACCCTATTATCCGGCTGGGAGAGCCGTGCAGATCGAATTCAGCGGTTGTGCAACGGCATTTCAGCCATCGAGGGGCTTTTTTCGGAAATCTGACAAACTGGCTGAAGGATGAGACGGATGATTTCCCGTCGAGGTGTTTTTTTACAGATGCGAAAAAAGCCTGATGATTTTCACAGAGGTCAATGACCGGAATAGCATCTTTTCTCAGGTTGTATGCTTCACAACCCATCAGCCCACAATATGTTTTGTTCAGGTAGACCCGGTCTGTCTGCAAATCCCAGTCAAAAAAACCTTCGATTGCAAGGGAGAGCATCAGTTCTTCTCTCGAACAGCTTTTATTGGTCGCTTCGTGCGTGCTTGATGGCATTTGGGTGATGATGCATTGATGGTGGTCCGGGTTCAGAGATGCTCGGCTGTCTGGTGCTGTGTGCCTTGTCAGGAGAATGTCGCCAGAAAATGCGTAAAAAAACAACGGCATGCGGGGTCAAAACATTCCTTAAATGTAACTTTTTCAACCCTTCGCGGCGATGCTGCCGAAATAAGGAATGGCTGACGCAATGTATTTCGGAACCTCAAAAGCATCACGCCCTTCCGAGCAGCTCGGAGGCGAGGTTGATGGACGCAGGTGTTATCTCGCTGCCGCTGATGAGGCCGGCAATGGCCTGCACGCGGCTTTCCCCCTTAAGGACCGTCACGTCCGTCTCGGTCCGGCCCTCTTTAACGGATTTCTGCACCGAAAGATGCAGGTCGCCCATTGCTGCTATCTGGGGCAGATGGGTGATTGCGATGATCTGGTGGAGTTCCGAGAGCTTTTTCAGGCTTTTCCCCACGGCTTCGGCGATACGGCCGCTGATGCCGGTGTCGATTTCGTCGAAGATGAGGATGGGAAGCCGGGCCGATGCGGCAAGGGCGCTTTTCATGGCCAGCATGACCCTTGAAATTTCACCTCCGGATGCCACTTTCACCAGGGGTTTCGGCTTTTCGCCGGGATTGGCTGAAATGAGGAACTCAATCTTGTCATAACCGGTGTCAAATGCGGTATAGTTTTTTCCGTCGATGCAGACGTCGCCTTCCGGCCGTTCTTCGTGCGTGATGCTGATGATGAATGAGGCATCGGGAATGCCGAGCCCCGAAAGATGGTGCAGAATCGACTGTTCGAGTCTCACGGCAGCTTCGCTGCGTTTGCGGTTAAGGGTTTCGGCTTTCAGGGAAAGCTCCGCTTTCCGCTTAAGGATCTTCTGCCCGAGCTCTGCAAGATGTTCTTCAAGGTATCCTTCGATGCCAAGTTTTTCTTCGAGCTCTTTTTTCAGCGCGATGAGGCCTGAATGGGGCAGCGCGAATTTCTTGCAGGCGCGCTGCAGCTGGAGCTGCCGTTCCCGAAGTTCTTCAAGCCGGGACGGATTGAAATCGATGTCGGAAACATAGCTGCGGCTGAAACGATAGAGCTCGTCCACGGCGCTTTTCGCGTTCATGATTTCCTCGATGTATGGCTCGAAACGCCTGTCGATGGCGGCAAGTTTTTCAAGGGTATGGAGCGCGGCTCCGATGTCTGCGTAAGCGGATGTTTCGCCTTCGTACAACTGTTCGCCAAGGGTGCTTCCAAGGCTGAAGAGGTCTTCCGCGTTTTCGAGCAGGGTGATCTCTTCCCCTATGCGATCTTCTTCACCTTCCCTTGGATCGAGCGCCGAGAGTTCGCCGAGCTGGTGCTCGAGCATCCCTTTTCTTTCAAGCATTTCCCTGGATTCTTTTTCGAGGGATCTGAGCTGCTGCCGCAGGGACTGGATCTGAGCGCGTGCCAGGCGGAAAGCCGATGCCTCGTCTGCCGTGCCTGCAAATTCGTCGAGCATCCCTTCATGCGTATCCGGGTGGAGGAGCATCTGGTGCTCATGCTGGCCGTGCAGGTCTATGAGCTGCTCGCCAAGCTGTTTGAGCAGCGATGCCGTGCAGGGAGTGTCGTTGACGAAGCATCGGGACTGTCCAGCAGCGGAAATTTCCCGACGGAGAATGAGTTCCGGACCAGTTTCGATGTCGGCGGAGCTGAGAAGGGGGATTATTTTATCGGAAGGGGTGTCTTTCAGGACCGCTTCGACTACGGCCTTTCCGGTTTCGGTCCTTACGAGATCGCTGCTGGCACGTTCACCGAGGATCTGTCCCAGGGCCCCGAGAAGGATCGATTTTCCCGCGCCGGTCTCTCCGGTGATGATGGTGAGGCCGGGCTTGAATTCCAGCGAAAGCTCACGGATCAGTGCGAAATTCCTGATATAGAGGCTGAAAAGCATTGGCGCGTTTGCTTGTGTGCGCTTTTAGCGGAAAAAAGCAAGCCGTCGGAAAACGTGCCGCATTGTCGATGCCGACGGTAGAAAAAGTTTGAAAAGGGTACTGGATGGGAAAGATGCCGGCGATCGTCAGGCCTTATCCTTCCCGGACGTTTCATCGGAAGATTTTTTGAACTCTTCCTCGATTTCATTCTGGGCTTTCTTGAACTCTTTCATACCCTTGCCGAGGCCTTTTGCAAGTTCCGGCAGCTTGTTCGCTCCGAACAGCAGGAGAATGGCCAGAAAAATAAGGAGAATTTCACCACCGCCTAAACCGAACATCGATAGCCCTCCGTGTTTTTGAAAAAAAATTCGCTTGATTTAACCCTGGGTATTTCAGGACATGAGAATTACCCATTTTTCTATATAAACAATAGGAACAGCTTAACCAATACTTTCCGGGAAAAAAGAGCCTTCTCAGAGCCTGGCCAGGACCGTTTCACCGGCGCGGGTTTTCTGGCCTTCCCGGACGGCCGGGGTTGCCTGGGGGGGGAGGATGATATCAACACGCGAACCGAACCTGATCATGCCGAAACGGCTGCCGGTTTTCACCCTCTGACCCTCTTCGAGGTTGCAGACGATCCTTCGTGCAAGGAAGCCGGAGACCTGCGAAAAAAGGACCTTTGCCCTGCCGTTGTCGATACCGATTTCCATTTTTTCGTTGCTTTCGAGGCTCCGCTTGTCGAAAGCCATGAGGAATCTTCCCGGATGGTAACGCAGCAAGGTTACCCTCCCGCTGAGCGGTATGCGGTTGACGTGGACATTGAATGGCGACATGAAGATGCTGACCAGCGTCGAGCCGTCGCCCGTATAGCTGTTGTCACAGGACCTGACGAGGATGACCCTGCCGTCCGCGGGTGCCAGGATATGATCATCGCCTTCAGGCGAGCTTCGTTCGGGGTCCCTGAAAAACCAGAACGTGAACGCGAGCATCATCGTGCTCAGAAGCATCATCACCATTTTCGGGCCGTCTGGGAAAAGCATGGAAAATCCGTCGAGCAGCAGGCAGACGAGGAATACCTTCCTGATGCTCCCGTAACCATAGGGTGTGATCATGTCGTTGAACGGGGTCTGATTTTTTTATGACACGCGCCGGTAATGATAAATATTTATCTTTTACATGAAAAACATTCGGAATTTTTTTGTTTCCACCGTGGCTTGCCGCCTTTCGGAAAGCTTTCCGGATCCTGTTATCGAACCGCATGAACCAGCTTGAAAAAAAGTTTCTCGGCCAGCTGAAAACGAGAAAACTTGTTGCCAGGGGGGACAAGGTGCTGGCTGCCGTTTCCGGCGGACCGGATTCCATTGCGATGCTGCTCCTGCTCCATGCGGTTCAGCCCGCGATTCATTTCGAGCTTGCGGCCGCCCATTGCAATTTCAGCCTTCGCGGCCGGGAAAGCGACGATGACGAACGCTTTGTCACCGAGTTCTGCAGCTCACTTGACGTACCTTGTTTCTCCGTCCGTTTCGATACCGGGATGGCCGCTGCGGAAATGAAAAAATCAATCGAAGAGTCGGCAAGGATCCTCCGGTACCGTTTTTTTGAAACCCTTGCCGCGCAGAATGGCTTTACACGCATAGCGACCGGTCATCATGTCAGCGACAACGCCGAAACCTTGCTCTTCAACCTCTTCAGGGGAGTTTCACTGCCGGGCCTCGTGGGCATCAGGGAGCATAACGGCAGGATCATCAGGCCGATGCTGCTCTTCCACAAGGAGGATATCCGGTCCTACCTCAGGGAGAAGGGAGTCGATGCCCGTGAAGACAGCAGCAACGCTCTTGACGAATATGACAGGAATTTTATCCGTAACCGGGTCATTCCTCTGATCGAGGAGCGTTTTGCCCACAAGCTGCTTCCTTCTCTCAGCAGGCTTTCCGTTCAGGCGGGCGAGCTTGAGGAGTTCCTCGAACTCCATTTCGAGGAACTTGCCTTCAGGGAACCCGGACTCGTGTTCCAGGACAACCAGCTGGAGGTGCAGGCCCTGAAAAGGCTTACCGTTTTCGAACAGAAAGAGATATTCAAGAGGGCCCTGAGGGAGATCGGGGCTCCGGTCGATTCCCGGACCCTTCAGAAGCTGGCCGATCTCCTGCAGTCAAGCCCCGGAAAAACGGTCCTGGCCGGGAGGAAGCTGACGGTGCAATGGAAGGGAAGTCGGCTGCATTTCAAGATGGACAAAACCTGACCGGTTTTTTCCGGGTCATTTCCCTGTCATACGGTTACGGGCAGCCTGCCTGAAAAGCTCGATGGGAATATCCGCTTTGATGATCACCGATTCGAGGTTCTGCTGAACCTTGATCCTGCCGAGAAGCTGCCTGATTTCCTCGCTCGACCTGCTTCCCGAAAGCCCTGAGAGCTGGACTGCCCCCCAGACGAAGGTGGAGGCGAAGAATGCAGCCTTGCGGGTGGGATAGATCCATTCGCTTTCCCCTTCTATGCCGTTGTTCAGCCTGAGAGAGAGCGCGAGGTGTTCCAGGCTGTTGACGTTTCCTGCGGAGTTGACGTCGCTGTTTGCCGATGTCAGGCTTTTAAGCGCTCCGGCGGTCCAGACCGCTGAGGGCAGGGCGAACCAAAGGTGCGATTTGTAGACGGCCTTGTCGATCATTGCCGTCGTCAGGGAGTCTCGGCTGTAGAAACTGCCTGACGGCACGAGAAAGCCTTCGAGCATTTTCCTGCTGCTCGAGAATACGATTTTCCTGGGTCCGAGGGAGGCGAGCCAGAGATCCGGTCCGAGCTCGAAACACTCCGAACTGCCGATTTTTTCCACCGACCTGCTGCTTTTCCTCAGGAACTGGCCGGGGAGCTTTTTCTGGAAAGGGCCCCAGGCGATGCCGATATAGTTCTGCTCCTTGTAGCCGGTCCTCCTGAAACTCAGAAGCAGCGTATCGAGATCTTCGGCGGGATTGAAAGATGCTGCTTTCATCAGGCTGTCGAGGCGGCCCTGTGTCCTGAACAGGGGGGTTTTTTTCAGGGAGTCAGGGATCACTTCTTTCCACAGCCTGCTTTCCCTGATATCCTTGACCCCGACGTAGATAAGCGCATCAGATTTGCCGGGCAGGTTGCCGATGACAGCTTTCAGGTCCCCGTTCAGCGGCTCGGGCTGCATTTTCGGCTTGGACCAGTTAACCCAGAGGACGATGCAGAGGAAGCTGATGAAGCCGATGAGGCTGATCGAGATGAGCAGTCCGGGCCCTTTTCTGAATGAACGTTTCTGCGGCACTGCTTCCTGTCCGGTCCTGCTCTCCATATCCATGGGCGGTTACGAGTTGTTTTTTATGGCTTCCCTTGCGAGGGCGTCGCAACGGTTGTTGTATGGATTGTCGCTGTGGCCTTTCACTTTGTGGAAAGTTACATCATGGATGGTTAGCAACTTCAGGATTTTTTTCCAGAGGTCGACATTTTCCACGTTTTTCCTGGCTGCCGTTTTCCAGTTGTTCGCGGTCCAGCGTTTCAGCCAGCCCTCGTTTATCGCATTGACAAGGTAGCTCGAATCGCTGTAAAGTTTTACCCGGCATGGTTCCTTAAGGGCATCGAGCGCTTCTATGGCGGCGCCGAGCTCCATGCGGTTGTTGGTGGTGGCGGGGCAGTAGCCGGAAATCTCCTTCGCCGACTGACCGTACATAAGGATCGCTCCCCATCCGCCTTTTCCGGGATTGCCGCTGCAGGCACCGTCGGTATAGATGATGATTTTCTTTTTTTCCATCGAAAAAAAAGGCCCAACCTTCACGATTGAGCCCTTATGCTGGATATTGATTCGGTTTCGGCCTCTTGTCGGCAGGGTTTACCTGGCAACTTTCGCCAGTTCGGCAGTGCCGGTCTTGGCGATGATCTTCATCGCTTTTGCGGAAAGCTTCACTTTCACGAACCTTTTTTCTTCTTCGATCCAGATTCTCTTGGTATGGAGGTTCGGCTCGAAACGGGTCCGTACATGGTTGTTCGCATGGGATACCGAATTGCCGTACTTTGGCCTTTTGCCGGTCAGTACACAAACTTTGGACATGGTGCAATCAATTGGTGTTGAAAAAATCGAACCGGAATATAACAATAGTTTCGTAATCCGGAAAAGTATTGTTTTACGGACGAATGCCGACGGCGCAGACCATCATGGACATAACGTAGAGCAGGGTGCCGAAGGCGTTGTACCAGATTGCCTTTTCCTTCGGGTCGGCTATCAGGATTTTCTGCATGGGAAGCTGCGCCAGGAGGAGCATGATGGCCAGGCCTATGGTTACCGGGGGCGCCGATTTCATGAAAAGGATGGCGATGGCCGCGACCTGGGCGAGGTCCATGATGACCGAGGCGAGTATGGCGGCTTTTTTCTCCCCGAGCTGCACCGGAATCGAGGCTACCTGGCGGATATGGTCGCCGACGATAGACTTGAAATCGTTGAGCGTCATGATGCCGTGCGCGCCGAGCGAAAAAATAATGGCAAGGGCTATGGTTTCCCGTGAGGGTACTCCCTGGGTGATGGAAAAACTGCCCGTCAGCCAGGCGACCCCTTCATAGGCAAGGCCGACGATCAGATTGCCGAACCAGCCGTTCTTTTTCGCCCTGATCGGCGGGCCGGAGTAAGCATGGGACATGAGCACCCCGACAAAGGCGATCGCAACGACGTAGGGGTGGATGGAAAGAGCGACGAGAAAGCCGCTGATGATGAGGCCGAAGGTGATGAGCCAGCTGGCCGACTTGGATATCTTGCCGGCGGGGATCGGGCGGTCAGGTTCGTTGATGGCATCGACCTCGCGGTCGAAGTAGTCGTTCATGGTCTGCGACATGGCGCACATGAGCGGCCCGGCAAGGAGTACGCCCCTCAGGAGGATGGACCAGTTTGCCGCTACATTTTCACCTGTTGAAACCACGCCGCAGGCGAAAGCCCACATCGGCGGGAACCAGGTCACCGGTTTCATGAGCGGGACGATTGCGGAAGGTTCGATCCTGAAACCGGGCTTGTTGACGTTTTCCAGGGCCTGGTGCACCGCTTTCTGCCTGGCCTCGCTCATTCCCGTCTGGCGGATCTTGTCGCTGATGCTCTGCTGTAACTCGGGATTGAGCGAATTGCTTCCGTTCATTGGCGTATAGGTTACTGCGTCGGCTGAAAAACAAGAAAAACAGTATACGCGTTTTTTCTGGAATTTGGCAACATTTTAGTTCCCGGAGGCTTTGTACTTCTTTGCAATGTCAGCATTTACCTGCAGGATTTCGTTGAATTTCCTCTGTGCCCTGCCGGTTTCGAGCGCTTCCATCGACATGGTGAACCCCTCATCGACGCATCCGGCCCTTCCGGAAACGTAACATGCCATGGCCGACGTGTAGAGCGCTGCGTCGATATATGCCCGAGAAGCGCTTCCGTCGAGGATTTTCCGTATGATCGCGGCGTTTTC
>CAIYPU010000049.1 GCA_903928225.1 uncultured Chlorobiaceae bacterium | reverse complement strand
TCCTCAGTCCTCAGTCCTCAGTCCTCAGGCCTCAGTCCCCAGTCCCCAGTCCTCAGTCCTTTTTTCAGTGCTGAGTGATCAGTGCTCAGGACTGAGGTTTTTTTTCTTACCCATTCCCCACTCTCCAGTCCTCAGTCCCCAGTTCCCGCTGCTATTGAAGAACCTCTCGCACCCTCGTGGATTCTTCGCTTTGCTCAGAATGACAAAATCGGCACTATCACTGCTAACCGGGGCTTACCGGTATTGACAGTTTATTCGCCGGAACCCTCAGTCCTCAGTCCTCAGTCCTCAGTCCTGAATTCCCCACTTTCCAAGCCCCCCATCTACCAGTCGCCCGACGCGCCGCCGCCACCGAAGCCCCCGCCGCCGCCGCTGAAACCTCCTCCACCAAAGCCGCCGCCTCCATCGCTGAAACCGCCCGGATACCATCCCCCCGGTGCGCCGGGCCCCATGAACCCGCCGCCACCATGACCCCGCCTGACCTGGCTTATCCAGTAAAGGAAGAAGATGAGTAGGATAAGCAGAAGGAGGGGAACTGACGGAGCATCACCGTTTTTGTCCGTGGCCGGCTTTCCCTTGTACTCACCCCGCACGGCATCCATCATGGCCGAAACCCCTTTCTCGAACCCTTCATCGTACTGTCCGGCCTTGAAAGCAGGAGCTATCTCATTCTGGACAATCCTGCCGGCCAGCAGGTCAGTCAGCTTGCCTTCGAGCCCGTAACCCACCTCGATGCGGATTTTGCGGTCATCCCTTGAAACAATGAGGATCGCCCCGTTATCCGATCCTTTCCGGCCTATTTTCCATGCTTCGGCGACACGGATGGAAAAATCTTCCATCACATCGCCCTGGAGCGAAGGCACGGTAAGGATGACGATCTGGGTAGACTCCTCAGCTTCGAACTGTTTCAGTTTCTGTTCGATATCGGCTTTGGCCCGGGCCGAAAGCATCGAAGCGTAATCGTTAACCCTCGCCGTCAGCGCAGGCACCGGAAGGGCGCAAAGCTCCATGAACGGCATGAAAAGAAGCATCGCCGAAAGAAAAAAGAGGGCTGCAGCTGCTGTGCAGCCCCTCGATGGTGTTTTTCCGAACTGGACCATCAGAACTTCACCTGCGGAACGGCTTTGGCCGCCTCATCGGCCTTGAAATAAGCCTTCGGTTTCAGCTTCAGCATCACACTGTTGGTAACGGAGTTCGGGAACATCCTCAGCGAGTAGTTGAATGTCTCGACAGCCGAGTTGTAGCGTTGGCGCGCAACACTGATACGGTTTTCGGTGCCTTCGAGCTGGTTCTGCAGGTCCCTGAAATTCTGGTTGGCCTTCAGCTCGGGATAACGCTCAACCGCGATGAGCAGACGGGAAAGGCTCGATGAAAGTTCGCCCTGGGCACTGCGGAATTTATTCATGGCCTCGGGATCACTGAGCATTTCGGGAGTGAGCTGCACGGAAGTGGCTTTGGCCCTCGCTTCGATGACAGCCGTCAGGGTCTCCTTTTCAAAATTCGCCGCGCCCTTGACCGTCGCGACAAGGTTCGGCACGAGGTCGGCCCGGCGCTGGAGCTGGGATTCGAGATCCCCCCAGGCACGGTTGACGGCCTCTTCGTTCTGCTGCATGGTATTGTATCCGCAGCCGTACAGTGACGTGAACAGAAAGAAAAATGCAAGCACCCTTGCAAGTGTCGTCTTCATGGATCGCTCCTCTCTTTTTTTGTTGCAGTTGTTAAACATGGCTCCTTGTTTAATGTCACCTCTATTTATTTGTTCCAAAGCCTGATTGCCAGGGGTTGGTCCCGAGGGACCGGGACTCTGTCCGCCTTGCGCTCTTGCTTCACACGACAATGCCTCATGGTGCCCCTCAGCTTATCAGACGTTCGACGGTAAATACACCCGAAACCTTTTTCAGCTTGTCCATCAGGGTACCGAGTTTTTCGGCGTTCCTGACATAGATCATCAGGGTGCCGACAAACATGCCGTCCCTTGCATGGAGCGACATGCTCCGGATGTTGGTGTCGAATTTGGAAATGACCGTGGTGAGCTGGTTGGTGATTCCCAGCCTGTCCTCGCCGACGATCCTGATCCCGGCGAGGAAATCGGTTTCCACCTTGCGGTTCCAGGATACCGATACGATCCGTTCGCTTTTCAGCAGGTTTTCGTTGCTGACGTTCGCGCAGTTCTTCCGGTGGATCTTCACAACGCCGTCCGCCGTGACGAACCCGATAACGTCGTCGCCCGGCACCGGCTGGCAGCACTTCGCGTAGGAATAGGCGATATTGCTCATTCCGGCGATGACCACATCCTCCCTTTTCCTCGACGGAGCCCCGTCCTCTTCGTGGTCATGGCGCGCCGCATGCAGGAAATCTTCGAGGTGCCGGGCTTCCTTGGAGACGGACTTCGGGGCAGGTTCGCCTTCCTTGCGGGAATTGGTTACCCGTTCGATGACCTCTTCGCCGTTGATCTGCTCGCTGGCGAGGGCGCTGAAGAAATCCGCCGGGGTCCTGATCCCGTAGCGTTTGACCTGCCTGATGATGTCGTTGTCGGAAAAAAGGCGCTTCGTGCCCGAAAGCATCTTTTCCCACATGCTCCGGCCTTTTTCGATCTGTATACGGCGTTCCTCGTTGATGGCCGAACGTATTTTCAGCTTCGCACGCTGGGTCACCACGATCTTCAGCCAGTCGGGTTTCGGTTTCTGGTTTTTCGAGGTGATGATTTCCACCCGGTCACCGGATTTGAGCTGCGCGTTGAGCCGGACGATCTTGCCGTTGACCTTCGCCCCGATACAGCCGTGGCCGATTTCCGTATGGATGGCATAGGCGAAATCGATAGGCGTCGCTCCGGCAGGCAGGGTCTTCATATCGCCCTTCGGCGTGAACACGTATATCTCGTCATGGTAGAGGTTGAGCTTGAACCCTTCCATGAAGGCGGCCGCGGTATCGGCGTCCTTGATGAGCTCCCTTGCCCACTTGAGGAACGAATCGATGCTGGCATCGTCCTTCGAAATTTTCTCCTTGTACCGCCAGTGCGCAGCGACACCGAGCTCCGCGAACTCGTGCATGCGCTTCGTGCGGATCTGCAGTTCCACCATGTGGCCTTTCGGGCCGATGATGGCCGAATGGAGGGACTGGTAGCCGTTGTGCTTGGGTATGGATATGTAATCCTTGAAATGCTGGGGCACGGGCGGATACTTCTGCGTGATGAACCCGTAGACCGCGAAACAGTCGGCGATGCGTTCCGTATCGACGATAACCCTGATGCCGTAGAGGTCATGGATATCCTCGAACGTCTTGTTCTTGTTGCGCATCTTGTTGTAGATGGAGAACAGGTGCTTGACCCTCCCCTGCACTTCAACATTGAACCCCTGTTTTTCGAGGTCCGTCCGGATCGGCACGATCATCTTGTTCAGGTAGCTCACCCGCTCGCCCTTGCTCATGCGCACCTTCTGCGAGAGGAACTCGAACATTTCAGGGTCGATATACCTGAGGGCGAGGTTTTCGAACTCCACTTTCATCTTGCCGAGACCGAACCGGTGAGCAAGCGGAGCGTAGATATCCCTCGTCTCGAGGGCGATTCTCATGCGGCGGTGCTCCGGGAGTGATTCCAGCGTCCGCATGTTGTGCAGGCGGTCACAGAACTTGATGAGGATGACCCTGATATCCTTGACCATGGAAAGCAGCATCTTGCGGAACCCTTCGGCCTGCGTCGTTTCACGGTTGATCGTGATGCCTGAAAGTTTGGTCAGGCCCTCGACGATATCGGCAACTTCGGTCCCAAGCTCGGCGGCAAGATCTTCGTAGGTATAGCCGCTGTCTTCGATGACGTCATGCAGCAGCGCTGCCGCCACCGACACGCCGTCGAGCGGAAGCTCCTTGAGCAGGATGGTCGCAACTGCGACCGGATGGAAAAAAAACGGTTCGCCCGACGCCCTCTTTTCCCCTTCGTGCGCCCGATAGCAAAGGAAGAACGCTCGCTGGATCAGCGATTCGTCATAATTCTTCAGGTTACGCCGGGAAAGCTGGAGAATCTCGTGAAGTTTGCCGTAATGCTCTTTGTCTATCTGGGCTAACATTGCGTAAAAGTAAGTACTGAAAAGGTTTTTTGGCCGGAACGGACGCTCCTCTCTGGATTATAAGGGATATTTCCCCTCAAAAAAACAATTCGCCGGGCAAAATCGTCACTGCCCGCCCGCAGGCAATTTCTGCAGGACCTGCTCCAGCCTCGAGATTTCATCCCGCAGGTACGCCGCCTTTTCATAATCCATCCGGATCGCTGCCTCATACATTTCCACACGCATCTCCTCGGCCATCGCATGGCCTTCTTCTGCGGTAATCGAATCGAGGACGCCCGCAAGGAGGCGGTCCGGTTTCGGTTCAAGTCCGAAACGCTTCCTGCGGAACCGCTCTTCCGCATCGGCGACGCTCGTGGTATCGAGCACCTGGTCGACTGATTTCCTGATGGAACGGGGAACGATGCCGTGTTCTTCGTTATACTGCTGCTGGATCTTCCGGCGCCTGTCGGTTTCGTCGAGCACCTCCCTGATCGAACGGGTGAGGGTATCGGCATAGAGCAGGACGAACCCTTCGACATTGCGGGCTGCGCGGCCTGCAATCTGCATGAGCGAGCGGGTGTTGCGCAGGAATCCCTCCTTGTCGGCGTCGAGGATGGCCACCAGCGAAACTTCCGGCAGGTCGAGCCCTTCGCGCAGGAGGTTGACCCCCACAAGGACATCGATTTCCCCCACCCTCAGCTCCCTGAGGATCTGCATGCGCTCGAGGCTCTTGATTTCGGAGTGCAGGTATCGGGACCGGATGCCCGCCTTGCGGAAGAAATCGTGCAGGTCTTCGGCCATCCGTTTGGTCAGGGTCATGACGAGCGCCTTGTGCCCGTTCGAACAGTGCCTGCGAATCTCTGCAAGCAGGTTGTCGATCTGCCCCCTGACCGGCCGCACCTCGACGACAGGATCGAGCAGGCCCGTGGGCCGGACGACCTGTTCGACCACGACGCCGCCCGAACGGTAAAGCTCGTGGTCGCCGGGAGTCGCGCTGATGCAGATGGTCTGCGGCACGATCTCCTCGAACTCGTCGAAACGCAGTGGCCGGTTGTCCAGCGCCGAAGGAAGTCTGAACCCGTACTCGACCAGGATGGTTTTCCGGGAACGGTCCCCGCCATACATCCCCCGTATCTGGGGAAGGGTTACATGTGATTCGTCGATGACCACGAGATAGTCTTCCGGGAAATAATCGAGCAGGCAGTAGGGGCGTTCGCCCTCCCTGCGCCCGGCGAGGTAGCGCGAATAGTTCTCGATGCCGGAGCAGTAGCCGAGTTCCTTCATCATCTCGAGATCGTAACGGGTCCGTTCTTCGAGCCTGCGCGCCTCAAGCATCCTGTTGTCCGCCCTGAGCACGTTCAGCCTTGCGGCAAGCTCGTTCTCGATCGCCAGCATAGCCAGCTTCAGTTTTTCATCCTCGGCGACAAACTGCCTTGCGGGATAGATGAACGCATAATCCTCCACACTCAGGATTTCTCCCGTACGGATGTCGAAAACCTGCAGGCTTTCGATTTCATTGCCGAAAAACTCGATCCTCATTGCAAGTTCCTCATGCGCCGGCACGAGGTCGATGATGTCGCCCCTCACCCTGAACCTGCCCGGTCCCGGCTGGACGTCGTCCCGCAGATAATGCAGCGCGACCAGTTCCCTGAGAAAAAGATCGCGGTCCTTTTCCATGCCCGGCCGGAGCTCGATGATCTGCGCCTTCCAGTCTTCGGGCGACCCGAGGCCGTATATGCTGCTGACCGAACTGACCACGATGACATCCTTCCTTCCGCTCAGGAGCGAGCTGGTCGCCCTGAGCCTCAAGCGCTCGATCTCGCTGTTGATGCGCATGTCCTTGGCGATATACTTGTCGAGCGTCGGGAGGTACGCTTCCGGCTGGTAGAAGTCGTAGTAGCTGATGAAATATTCCACGGCGTTGTCCGGGAAAAACTGTTTGAACTCGCCGTAGAGCTGGGCTGCGAGTGTCTTGTTGTGGCTCATCACGAGCACCGGCTTGTTCGCCTGGGCAATGACGTTCGAAATGGTAAAGGTCTTGCCCGAACCGGTCACGCCAAGCAGTGTCTGGTAGGGGTTCCCCGCCAGCACGCCTTCGGTGAGCGCTCGGATCGCTTTCGGCTGGTCGCCGGTTGGATTGTAAGGGCTGACGAGCCTGAAGGCTCCGCCGCCTGAACGAACTGACAAATCACTCTCCTTTCTGTTGATCATGTACAAGATGAAACGCGCCGGGCGCGTTCCATGAAAAAAAACGGTCAATGCCTGCTGTTAGTTCTGTTGGTAACTGACGGAATTTTTCCTCCGGCGCTTTCGGATAATACCGGTTGCAATTATGGTGTTTATATTCCATTATTATACTTTTTCCGGAATCCGGCCAATCGGGTTGCTCCCGAAACACAAGATCCCGATGCAAAACATCGGGTTGATTTTTTGTACAACGTCTTCATGCACGAGATGAACCAGAGCAAAACATACACCTACACGTCTGTTGAAGGAGACGCCCTCCAGACAAGAATCTATACCCTTGCCAACGGGCTGACCGTCTATATGAGCCCCTACAGCGACGAACCGAGGATCTACACCTCGATCGCCGTGCGGGCGGGAAGCAAGAACGACCCTGCCGAAACGACCGGCCTCGCGCACTACCTGGAACACATGCTTTTCAAAGGCACTGATGCGATAGGCTCGCTCAACTATGAAAAGGAACACCAGGACCTTGAAAAAATCGCCGAGCTTTACGAACAGTACCGCTCGACCGCCGATACGGAAAAAAGGGCGGCAATCTACCGCGATATCGACAGTATCTCGAACATCGCCGCAAGCTATACGGTACCGAACGAGTACGACAAGCTCCTCAACTCCATCGGGGCACAGGGCACGAATGCCTATACCTGGGTCGAACAGACCGTCTATATAAACGACATTCCGTCGAACAAGCTGGACCATTGGCTCACCATTGAGGCGGAACGGTTCCGCAACCCCGTCATGAGGCTGTTTCATACCGAGCTGGAAACGGTCTACGAGGAAAAAAACATGACCATCGACAGCGACAGCCGGAAAATATGGGAAAACATGTTCACCGGCCTTTTCAGGAAACATACCTACGGCACCCAGACCACCATAGGAAAGGCGGAACACCTGAAAAACCCGTCGATCAGGAACGTCATCGATTACTACCGGAAGTACTACGTCCCCAACAACATGGCAATCTGCATCGCTGGCGATTTCGATCCCGATGCGACCATCCGGCTGATCGACGAAAAATTCTCGATCCTCGGGCCGAAAGAGGTCCCGCCATTCACTCCCGCCGTCGAAGACCCGATCGATGGACCCCTGGAGATCCGGGTGAGCGGCCCCGAGGCCGAAGAAGTGGTGATCGGCTTCAGGTTCTGCGGCATCAACAGCGAAGAAGCGGATTACCTGGCCATGATCGACAAGGTGCTCTACAACCAGACCGCCGGCCTGATCGACCTCAACCTCAACCAGGAGCAGAAAGTGCTCGATGCCGGCTCCATGCTCGTCATGATGAAGGATTATTCGGCCCATATGCTGAGCGCGAAACCGAGGGATGGACAGACACTCGACGAGGTAAAGGAACTGCTGCTCGAACAGCTCGAAGAACTGAAAAAAGGCAATTTCCCCGACTGGCTCCCCGAAGCGATCATCAACGACCTGAAAATAGAGCAGCTGAAACTTTACGAGAGCAACAAAGGCCGTGTGGAGGCATTTGTCGATTCCTTCATCTGGGGGATGCCCTGGGACCGTTATGCCGGACAGACGGAACGGCTTGCCAGGCTGACCAGGGAGGACCTTGTCGCTTTCGCCCGGAAGCATTATGCAAACAACTATGTGGCCGTCTTCAAGGAACATGGCACGGCCGAAAACGAAATGAAAATCCAGAAACCGCCCATCACCCCCCTCAAGGTGAACAGGAATACCTCATCGAAATTCGCCGAAGAGATCCTTGCGCGGCAATCCAGGCCGACAGAGCCATCCTTCATCGATTACACCCGGGATATCGGCTATTTCGACATAAACCCTTCGATCAGGCTGCACTACCTGCAGAACACGGAAAACGAGCTTTTCTCGCTCTACTATGTTTTCGACATAGGGAAAAACCATTCGAAAAAACTTGATCCGGCGCTGGACTACCTTTCCTACCTCGGGACGGAAGAGCTTGGAGCGGCCGAATTCAGCCAGGCGATGTACCGGATCGGGGCCAGTTTCACGGCATTCACGTCGGACACTTACGTTTACCTGAAACTTTCGGGGCTCCAGAAACATGCGAAGGAAGCGATAAAACTGCTTGAAACGCTCCTCGTCTCTCCGCGCCCCGATGAAGAGGCGCTCGAAAAGCTGAAGGCTGGCCTTTTGAAGGAACGGGCGGACGCTAAGCTCGCCAAAAAGAAAATCCTCTTCGAGGCAATGGCAAGCTACGGCAAATACGGACCGTCTTCTCCCTTCACGAACGTATTGTCCGGCAGCGAACTCGAAAAGCTCACGACAGCGGGACTGCTCGATGAAATCGCAGAACTGCTGCAATACCGTCATCGGGTGCTCTATTACGGCCCGAGCCCGTCCGATGAGCTCCTCCATATGCTCCGGGACATCCGGCATTACCCGGAATCATACCGGACATCTTCCGATCTTGAGGTTTTCAGGGAAGCCGAGCAGGAAGAAAACCTCGTCTATGTCACCGATTACGATATGACCCAGGCGGAAATGATCCTCCTGACAAAGGACGAACCATACGACCCGTCCCGCCTTCCCGTCATCACGCTTTTCAACGAATATTACGGAGGAGGGATGTCCTCGGTCGTCTTCCAGGAACTCCGTGAAGCGAAAGCACTCGCCTATTCGGTCTTTTCCATTTACAGGACTCCAAAACGGAAACAGGACAGCAACTTCATTTTCAGTTATATCGGAACCCAGGCCGACAAGCTGCCCGAAGCGCTCGAAGGCATCAGCGCCCTTCTGGACAACCTGCCGGAATCACCGGAACTATTCGCTTCGGCCAGGGACGGCATCCTTCAGAAAATCTCATCCGAAAGACTGACAAAAACGGAGGTGCTGTTCAACTACGAAGAGGCCATGAGGCTCGGGCATGACCACGACTACCGTGAAGATATCTACAGGGATACGGCAAACCTTGTATTCAATGACATCGAAGCATTCCACCGGAAACACCTGAGGCAGCGCAGGCATGTGCTCCTCGTCCTCGGCAAGCTGGAAAACCTCGACATGGCGACGCTTGGCAGGTACGGAACGGTGAAGGAACTCAGCCTCGAAGATATTTTCGGGTACTGAAAAGGGGGGGTACAACAACCCGGCCAGGCAGGGCAGAACAGACCGGACCGGCCGGGGGAAGACAGAGAGCATATGTGATGAAAATTCTCGACCGTTACATTTTCAGCCAGTTCATCAGAACATTCCTGTTCACCTCACTGGCATTCGTTTTCCTCTTTATCCTCCTGTCCATGATGGACAAGCTCGACGAGTTCATGGACAAGAAAATGAACATTCAGGATATTGCGGTCTACTATATTCTTACCGTTCCATCAACCCTCATTGTGACCGCTCCGGTCTGCGCACTGCTTTCATCGATCCTTGTCGCAGGCAGAATGTCATTCTCGAGCGAACTGCCGGCAATCCGGTCAGCCGGTGTCAGCATGAAACAGTTCCTCGTGCCTTTCTCCGCCGGCGGAGCACTGATTGTCACCTTCAATCTCCTCAATGCCTGCTGGATATCCCCTGCTGCCAGCAGCATGAAAAAAAGTTTTGAAGAGCGCTTCACATCCAGATCAGGATTATCATCTGAAAAACTCAACATTCATATTCTCGAACCAGGCAACCGTATCGTCTCCATCGGCATCCTCGAAGCCGGCAATCCGGTACCGAAACAAGTCTCCATTGAAGCATTCAGCAACTCGTTCCTCCATTCCCGGATGGATGCCGATTCCATGACTTACGATGCAAAAAACAGGCTCTGGATCCTGAAAAACGTCACGAAAAGAACATTCGGCACCGGCGGCGAGATATTCAGGCACGAACCTTCGGTACCGGTAAAGCTCTCGTTTTCTCCCCGCTCCCTCGATGATCTCAGCCTTGACCCTGAAGCCATGAATGTTTTCAGACATGCCCGCTACCTGAGGGAAAAACATCAAGCCGGTTTTACCGGACTTGAAAATTCAATTGTGAAATTCCACACCAGATTTTCCATGCCTCTCGCCTCTTTCATCATCATATTCATCGGTGTGCCTATCTCATCGAAGAAAAAACGAGGGGGACTCGCATCGGAAATCGGAATAACCCTCTTTATCGGCTTCCTGTTCCTCGGCCTGCAGAAAGTTATCGCCATTGCGGGGTCCCAGGGAGCGTTGAACCCGGTTCTGGCCGCCTGGCTGCCTGACATCATCTTTCTTGCCGCAGGCTACGGAATTTTCAGGACAACGAAGGAGTGAACGGAATGACGGAAACGCGCACCATCGTCCTCATGACCGATTTCGGCCTCGAAGACACCTTTGTCGGGCAGATGAAGGGAGTCATCCGCTCCATAGCCCCGGCCACCATGATCATCGATCTCACCCATGCCGTTTCACCCCGGAACATCGCCCAGGGAGCATTCCTGCTCAACAAATCGCTCCCTTATTTCCCTGCCGGTTCAATCTTCGTCACCGTCATCGATCCCGGCGTCGGGACTTCACGCAGGGCAATTGCGGTAGAAACGGCAAAGCACATTTTCGTCTCGCCCGACAACGGGCTCCTTTCCCCGATACTGCAGCATGAAGAGATCGTCCGCTGCGTCCAGATATCGGAATCACGCTTCATGCTTCCGGCATCGAGTTCGACGTTTCATGGCAGGGATCTCTTTTCGCCGGTGGCGGCCCGTCTGGCAGCGGGAATTCCTGTTGCCGAAATTGGCCGAACCATCGAAGCGGAAGAGTGCATCAGAAAAGATCCGCCCGTCTGCCGTCTGTCGGCGGACGGTAAATCCTGGGAAGGAATGGTAATCTATGCCGATCATTTCGGCAACCTGGTCACATCGATTGAAACCGGAACAATCGCTGAGCCTGAGCGGTGGGAAGTGGAGTGCGGCAACATGGGCCCGATGCCCCTGTCGCTGACGTACGGCAGCGTTCCGGATGGCGCGCCGCTTGCCTACCGGGGCAGCAGCGGCACGGTTGAAATAGGTTTGAGGAACGCAAATGCGGCAAGCTCCATCGGATTGCAACCCGGGGATATCGTAAGACTGAAAAGAAAATGAACGTGCTCAGCTGCCGATATATTCCTTGAGGATCTTGCTGTAAGCGGACTGCCGAAGCCTCCTGATGGCTTTTTCCTTGATCTGCCTGACGCGTTCCCTGGTAAGCTTGAACTTTTCGCCGATCTCCTCGAGGGTCAGCGGATTGTCCATACCTATCCCGAAATAGGATTTGATCACATCGGCTTCCCTCGGAGCAAGCACGGAAAGCGAACGCTCGACCTCGAGGGTGAGCGAATCGCGGTTCAGACCGTGGTCCGGAAGATGGCCGTCGTTCTGGAGTACGTCGAGCAGCCTGTTGTCGTCGCCCTGTGCGAACGGCGCATCGACAGAAACATGCCTTCCTGCGATTTTAAGCGTGTCGGCCACGTCCTGGGAATCCATGTCGAGCAGGGTGGCAAGCTCACGGGTGTTCGGGTCGCGTTCGTACTCCTGTTCGAGCTGGCTGTATGCCTTGCTGATCTTGTTGAGCGTACCAACGCGGTTGAGGGGAAGACGGACGATCCTTGACTGTTCGGCAAGTGCCTGCAAGATCGACTGGCGGATCCACCAGACAGCATAGGAGATGAATTTGAAGCCTCGTGTTTCATCGAAACGCTTGGCCGCCTTGATAAGGCCGAGATTGCCCTCGTTGATCAGATCGCCGAGCGTGAGCCCCTGGTTCTGGTACTGCTTGGCGACCGATACCACGAAACGCAGGTTACCCTTGATGAGCTTGTCAAGAGCCCTCTTCGCACGCTTGTATTCCGGCGTATCGACAGGCATGTCGAAACCGTCCTTGATGGCTTTGGTCAGCCTTACCTCGTCTTCAGCGGTCAACAGGTCATATTTGCCTATCTCCTGCAGGTAGCGGTCGAGAGAGAGGCTCTCGCGGTTGGTTATCTGCTTGCTTATTTTCAGCTGTCTCATATATTTGGCGTCTCCTTGCGAACATCATCGTTTAATTCCTTCCTGCCGGAATAATCGTAAAACCCGAAAAATCGGAATTTATCATTTAATACCTTTTTTTCCCAAAACAGATTTCAAACGCATCACGTAAAAGCCTGCCCGAAACAAGCCCTTCTTGCCTGAATATCAATTATCGAGCACGGCAAGATTGTTTCCGAGCTTTTCAAGGTTCGCTTCAGCCTCACGAAGCTTTTCCCGTTCCTTTTCGACCACATCCTTCGGGGCGTTGTCTGCAAACCCTTTGTTGGAAAGTTTCCTCCTGATACCATCGGCATACGAGGAGATGTTGGCAATCTCCTTTCCAAGCCTTTCACGCTCTTTTTCGAAGGATATTAAACCCTCGAGCTGCAGGAAAAGTTCATTTCCTTCGATAACGGATCCGGCGGCGTGCGATGGCCTCGGTTCGTCCCGCAGGAACTCCACGCTGCAGCTGGTCAGGGCTGATATGACGGCGGCGTTGGCATCGAGTTCATCGAGCGCTGCAGCACCTGACGGCCTGATCTGCAGCGAAGCTTTCTTTCCGGCAGGAACGGCGAAAAGGGAGCGTACGCTCCTCACCTCGGAAATGACCAGTCTCGGCAGCATCCTGAGCGGGATATCAGCCCCGGCCCATGCAGCGTCAGCCCGAGGCATTGCCGAAAGGGCGATGCTCTCGGAATCCGGACGCCTCAGGATGAAGTGCCATATCTCGTCGGTGATGAACGGCATCACCGGGTGCAGGACCTTGAGGAACCCTTCGAGCATGAAAACGGCAAGGCCGACGGCAAGCCTCGCCTGCTCCGGAGCCATACCTTCGGAATCCTTCGCTTTCAGGGCTTCGAGGTACCAGTCGCAGTACTCTCCCCAGAAAAAATCGTACAGGTTTTTTACGATATCATTGATCCTGAACTGTTCGAAAGAAGTGTGGTACCTTTCGAGCATGGCATGGAACCTTGCCGTGACAACCCACGCTTCAGAGAAGGAGCATGCCTCTGCGGACGGCGAAAAGCCACTGTAGAATGTCTCGAAATCATCGGGAGAAATGAAATGCTTCTCGCGCAGCATGAACACGAAGCGTGAGGCGTTCCAGATTTTCGTCGCGAAATTGCGCCCGAGCTCGCACTTCTCTTCTCCGAACAGCACATCCTGGCCCAGAGGAGCAATGTAGATGATAGTGAAACGGAGGGCATCGGTACCGTAAGTATCGATCACTTTCAGAGGGTCCGGTGAGTTGCCGAGGGACTTCGAAAGCTTCCGCCCCTTCATGTCCCGGATGATGCTGGTGAAATAGACGTTACGGAAAGGGACTTCTCCCCTGAAATAGAGGCCGGCCATGATCATCCTGGCAACCCAGAAGAAAATGATGTCCGGACCGGTGACCAGGGTATCGGTCGGATAGAAGGTACTCAGGTCCTCGTTGTCTTTCTGGGCGCCGGTCCATCGAAGCGTCGTGAGCGGCCAGAGCCATGAGGAAAACCAGGTGTCGAGCACGTCCTCGTCCTGGACCAGCTTGTCGGTCCCGGCCAGGTGGCAGGCTTCCTCGTAGTTCGAGGCGACCCAGACGTTCCCGTCGGGATCGTACCAGGCGGGAATCCGGTGGCCCCACCAGAGCTGGCGGGAAATGCACCAGTCCCGGATGTTCTCCATCCAGTGGCGGTAGGTATTGATCCAGTGAGGCGGATGGAAGCGTACATCCCCGTCGTTCACCACCTGGAGGGCGCGTTCGGCGAGGGGCTTCATTTTCACGAACCACTGCTCGGAAAGGTAGGGCTCGATAACCACGTCGGCGCGTTCAGAGTACCCGACATTATGCTCGTATTCCTCGACCATCACCACGTGGCCGAGCTCTTCGAGGTCCTTCATGATCTGTTCACGTGCCTCGAAACGGTCCATGCCTCCGTAACCGTAGGAATCGGTCATCCGTCCGTCTTTTCCGATAACGGAGATAATGGGCAGGTTATGGCGCATTGCGACCTCATAGTCGTTGGCGTCATGGGCCGGGGTGATTTTCAGTGCGCCGGTGCCGAACTCGATATCGACATAGTCGTCGGCGATCACCGGGATATGCCTCCCTGCGACCGGGACCACGGCAAGTTCGCCGACAAGGTCGCTGAAGCGCGGATCGCTGGGGTTGACGGCAATAGCGACGTCGGCCAGGATGGTTTCCGGGCGCACCGTGGCGATCGTGATGAACCGGCCGGGATGGTTGGCAAGGGCGTACTGCAGGTAGTACAGCTTGTCCTTGCGGGTCTTCATGATGACCTCTTCGTCGGAGAGCGCGGTCTGGGAAACGGGACACCAGTTGATGATGCGCGCCCCGCGGTAGATGAGCCCGTCGCGGTAGAGGGTGATGAAGGCGTGGATGACCGCTTTCGAGGCGCTTTCATCCATGGTGAAAAGGTTGCGTCTCCAGTCGCAGGAGATCCCCAGCCGCCGGAGCTGCTTGAGAATGAGGCCGCCATATTCCTCTCTCCACAGCCAGACATGATCGAGGAAATCCTTGCGGCCAAGATCATGCCGGGTCAGGCCCTCCTTCTTCAGTTTGCGCTCGACGACGGTCTGCGTGGCGATACCCGCATGGTCGGTCCCGGGAAGCCAGAGGGCTTCGTGCCCCTGCATGCGGTTGTAACGGATGAAGATATCCTGCAGCGTATGGTTGAGGACATGGCCGAGCGTAAGGCTGCCGGTGACATTCGGCGGCGGCATGAGCACGGTATAAGGAGTTTTGCCCTCCGTGGCTACACGGGAACTCTCGGCATGGAAAATGCCGAGCGCTTCCCAGTGGGAACTCCTCCACCGCTCTTCGACGTCCTGATGGTTGTATGTCTTGTCCAGATTGAATGCAGTCGGCTGGTCGCTCATGTTTGGTTGAAATCGGTTACAGCAGGTTCTTATAGAAATAATGAAGGCTGAGGCTCAATCCTTCTTTTCAGGTATCGGGCGTTTCTGGAACACCTGGTCGATAATGCCGTATTCGAGCGCTTCCGTCGCATTCATCCAGCGGTCGCGTTCAGAATCTTCCCTCACCTGCTGCACCGTTTTCCCGGTATGGCCTGCCAGCAGTTCCTCGAGCAGGACGCGGATTTTTTCGATCTCCCTGGCCTGGATGACGATATCGGTCTCCTGCCCCTGGACTCCGCCGGACGGCTGGTGGATCATGATTCGGGAATGGGGAAGCGACGCACGCTTGCCTTTCGTGCCGCTGGCGAGCAGGAAGGCCCCCATGCTGGCAGCCATGCCGACGCAGACGGTCGAAACGTCCGGACGGATGTACTGCATGGTGTCGTAGATGCCGAGGCCCGCCGAAACGCTTCCGCCGGGAGAGTTGATATAGATGTAGATATCACGGTCGGGGTCTTCCGACTCGAGAAAGATGAGCTGGGCCATGATGAGCCCCGCGACGTGTTCGTCGATGCCGCTGCCCAGGAAGATGATCCGCTCGCGAAGCAGCCGCGAAAAGATATCGAAGGCGCGCTCACCCCTGCCCGAGGTTTCAATGACCATAGGAACAAGCTGACTGTTGATTGCCTGATCTATCGCACCGGAGTACATTTTTTTCGCATGGTGTTCGAAACCGAAATTGATGTTTGCCATGGTATCTGTGTCGTTTTGATTTATAAACCGAAGCATCCCGTGTCTCCCGGCATGCAGTGCATTTCAGCCTGCCGGTCGAAATGAGAGCCCGCTGCCTGGAAAACTTTAAAAATACAGAGTCATAACAACAAATCAATAATAACGGTTTCATTTAACGAAAAAACCATGGACAGCCTCCCGGAACGCGGGCAAGAAAAAACAGCATCATTCGCTATATTTGAATCCTTTGCAACCAAACATCCCATATCATGCAGGTTCGCCTCATTTCGGTCACCGCCCCGCTCATTCAGGTCGAAAACAAGCCGCTCTCGCCCGAAGGACTCATGGCATACTGCGCGAGGGTGTCGAGTCCGCACCAGGAAACTCCCGACTACGGGAAACTGCTCGCATACTGCATCACCAACAAGCACTGGAGCGTTTTCGAGATGGCCGACATGACCGTCGAGATCGTCACGTCAAGGGCAATCTCGCCCCAGATCCTCCGCCACCGGAGCTTCCAGTTCCAGGAATTTTCGCAGCGCTACGCGAAAGCCCAGGAAATAGAGCATTACGAGCCAAGGGGGCAGGACAGCAAAAACAGGCAGAATTCACTCGACAATCTGGAAGAATCCACGAAAACCTGGTTCGATGAGGCCCAGGAGGAAATAGCCGCGCTGTCGCTCGAGCGATACAACACCGCGCTCGAAAAAGGGATCGCCAAAGAGTGCGCAAGAGTGCTGCTTCCGCTCGGAACGCGCACCAGGCTTTACATGAAAGGTTCGGTGAGAAGCTGGATACACTATCTCGAGGTGAGGACCGACAAAAGCACCCAGAAGGAGCACCGGGATATCGCGCTCGGCATCCGGGAAATCTTCAGGGAACAGTTTCCGGTCACCGCCGCAGCGCTCGGCTGGCAATAGGACAAAGGACTTCAGGCCCTGAGCATCCCCAGTATACCGGCAAGGCGCTCTTTCAGGTCCTTGCGATCGACGATGCAGTCGATAAAACCGTGTTCGAGCAGAAATTCGGCACGCTGAAACCCTTCCGGAAGGTCCCTTTTGATGGTATCCCTGATCACCCTCGGGCCGGCAAAGCCGATGAGCGCCCTGGGCTCGCTGATGTTGATATCGCCGAGCATGGCGAAGGATGCGCTGATGCCGCCCATGGTAGGATCGGTAAGCAGGGAGATGAACGGCAGTCTGCGTTCGGCAAGAAGGGTCAGCCGGGCGGATGTCTTGGCCATCTGCATGAGACTGAAGGCGCCTTCCATCATGCGTGCGCCGCCGGTCTGGGATATGATCAGCAGCGGAGCGTTCAGCTCGAGCGATTTGTTGACCGCCCTTGCCACTTTTTCACCGACGACAGAACCCATCGACCCACCGATAAACCCGAAATCCATGGCGGAAATTACGAGCGGATTACCGCCACAATCGCCGAAAGCGTTCCGGCAGGCTTCGGTTTTCCCGCTTTTCTCGATGATATCGTGAACCCTGTCCGGGTATTTTTTCGTATCGGTGAACGAGAGCGGGTCCGCTGCCCTGAGGTTGTCATCGAACTCTGAATATTGCTGATCGTCGAACAGCAGGGAAAAATATCGGTAAGGGGAAATCCTGAAATGGTGGCCGCAGTGCATGCACGTATAGGAGAAATCTTCAAGCTGCTTCCTGTGAAGCATTGCACCGCATTCGTCGCATTTCGACCACAACCCTTCCGGCATTTCGCGTTTGTCGGTGGTGCGTATGGAAGGTTTTACCCGTTTGAACCAGGCCATTTCAACTATAGGGACTAAAAGGTTATTCTTGAATGCTCAAGATATAAACTGAGGTCGAGATCTCAAAGGCAACTGAACGGATGGAGGAGCAAAGCCGTCACTGCCCGGCTCCCAGGGAAAGGACATGACCGTTGCTTCCCCCCTGCGGAAGGTTATTTCATCGCCAACCCGACTTTTAAGCACAACTTTTTTTATTTTAACACCGTCCTCCGGGACCGGCAATCAGCAGCGACAACATGAACCTTACCGTGTGAACAATCCGGATAAACCGCATATCCTCGTCTGCAACGATGATGGCATCGAGGGCGAAGGCCTTCATGTCCTTGCGGCATCGATGAAAAAAATCGGCAGGGTGACCGTCGTCGCTCCGGCCGAGCCCCACAGCGGAATGAGCCACGCCATGACGCTCGGCGTCCCGCTGAGGATACGAAAATATTCCAGGAACAACAGGTTTTTCGGCTATACGGTATCCGGAACACCGGTTGATTGCATCAAGGTGGCGCTGAGCCACATCCTGCCGTCAAAACCCGACCTCATCGTCTCCGGCATCAATTATGGCAGCAACACCGCAACCAACGTCCTCTATTCCGGCACAGTCGCGGCCGCCCTCGAAGGGGCTCTCCAGGGGATCACTTCTCTTGCGTTCTCCCTGGCGACCTACGAGCATGCCGATTTCACGTTTGCAGGAAAATTCGCCCGAAGACTTGTCAAAAAAGTGCTGATCGAAGGGCTTCCTGCCGATACGGTGCTTTCGGTCAATATCCCGAACGTCCCGGAATCACAGATCGCGGGAATCGTCGTGACCGAACAGGGACGCTCCCGCTGGGCCGAAAGCGCCATCGAGCGGAACGATATGTACGGCAACCCCTATTACTGGCTGAACGGCACGCTGACCCTGCTCGACCACGATATCCGGAGGGACGAGTTCGCCGTCAGGGACAAATTCGTTTCCGTCACGCCGCTTTCCTGCGACCTTACGAACCATGGATTCATCGGCACCCTGAAACGCTGGAACCTGCAGAAATAACCCGTGAACACCTTTCTTCTCGAATACAGAAATATTCTGACCCCCCGCAAAGGCTTTTCGAAGCTTTTCCGCGACTACACGGGCGAAGGCCATGAACGCACCGAACTGATATCGGAGTGCTTCCACCTCGACAGCCAGCGCGAAGCTGATTATTACCGGCAACTCGGCCTGCTGGGGTCGAGAATGTTCCGGAGGGAAACCCTCGTAAACATTCTCACCAGGCAGAATACTCGTTTCGGCTGCAAAGAACTCCATCTCAGGGAGATCGAAAAGCTCCGTTCGCCCCAATGCATGGCTGTGGTCACCGGCCAGCAGCTCGGCCTTTTCACCGGCCCGCTCTATACCGTCTACAAGGCGCTCAGCGCTATAATCTTCGCGGAACGGCAGAAAGAGATGTTCCCCGAATATGATTTCGTTCCAATTTTCTGGCTTGATGGTGAAGACCACGATTTCGAGGAATCAGCGCATACCGCGATTTTTTCCGAAAACAGGGTTGTTCATTTCAGGCCCGAAACCGATCGCCGCAACCAGGACCAGATGGTTGCCTCTACCATTTTCGGTATGGAAATCGAAAAGACCCTCCAGGAATTCCTTGCTACTCTGCCCGAAACGGACCACAAGCAGAAAGTCGCCGAAATCCTGACCGGCAGTTACCAGATGGGCGGCACCTTCGAATCCGGTTTCGCTCACACCATGATGGAGCTGTTCAGCGACCAGCCGCTCATTCTGCTTTCGAGCCTGGACCCGGAGTTCAAGCAGCTCGCGTCGGAAATATTCATGAAGGAAATCGAGACATCCCCGGCATCCTCCTACAACATCGTCGAACAGAGCTCCCGAATGGAAACCCTGGGGTACACCGCCCAGGCGAAACCGAGAACGGTGAACCTGTTCTACATCAATCATCTCGGGCAGCGCCAGAAAATAGAGCATCCGTCCGATGATGTTTTCACGATCGTACCGGAAAAACAGCGGTATTCAAAACACCAGATGCTCGAACTCTGCCAGGACCACCCCGAAAGGTTCAGCCCCAACGTCATACTCCGGCCGATCGTGCAGGACCATGTCCTTCCGACATTCGCCTGCATAGCGGGTCCGGGGGAAATAAGCTATATGGCGCAGTACCGGAAAAATTACGAGCATTTCGGCATTTCGATGCCGTTCATTGTCCCGAGGGGAAGTTTCACGCTTGTCGAACCGAAAATAAGCAGGATTATGGACAAGCTTCTGAAAGTTTCGGGAAAACCCGGTTTTTCACGCAAGCAGATTTATCACGCGGTTTTCCAGGATCTTCAGCAACTCAAGAAAAATGCGGTGGGCATTTCCGAAAACCCCGAGCTCGAAGCCCTTTTCGGGGAAACAAGGAAAAAGATAAGAGCGGCCCTGGAAGCTCTCGGTCCGTCGATCGCAAAACTCGATCCGACGCTCGAGCCTTTTCTTGCAGCATCCGCCGTACAGGGGGAGAAAATCGTGGAAGTGATCGAGCAGAAAGCCTGGAAAGCGAGCCGGCGAAAACATGAAGATCTGCTCGAGCAGATCCAGAAAGCGGAAATGGCTCTCTTCCCGGAAGGTATGCCGCAGGAAAGGCTTGTCAACATCTTTTACTTCCTGAACAGATACGGCATGGAACTGATGGGGACGCTGAAAAACATACTTTCCGGACACTCGTCCGAAGAGCATATTATCGTTGAACTGTAGGGTGCCTCTGTGTATTGTACAGTGAGAAGCACGAGTGCAGGACGGTCGGATCCCCGACAATATCGGGATAAACTCCGAAACCGGAGTCCCGACGTGTCGGGATGAGGATTTCAATCCCGATTCATCGGGACCAACACAGTAATCGGGCTTCGGAACAAATAAATCGAGGAGCCCTGCAGTACACGGTGATCAGCCGCATACTACATCGTCCGCCTCTTTCTGCAACAGGTGGCAACAGTTGCAGACCAGCTGGCGCAGTTCGTCAGGTTTGGAGTTTTCGTCGCTGATCGTTCTGACGGCTTCCTTGATTTCTTTCCGGTACTGTTTGCTCTTCGGTGAGAGGATACCCCGTTTTTTATGAATGTACTGGGAAATGGCCGCTGGTGTGACACCGAGTTTCTTTGCGGCCTGGGACTGGGTCAGGCCGCTCTTGACCAGCTCGATCGCCATGTCGGCCCTTATCTGGGGGAGATAGTACCATACCGCTTTCTCACAGGGAAATATCACGATTCGATAGTTTAAAGTTTAACCGCTCTCTTGTGGAACATCCGAAATAATGAATTTTACAATAAAGTCAATAGCGAGTTGGACCGTACTTGTACTCATGCTCATGCAGGCAATCCCCCTCAACCGCATCAATCCGCCGGTGATCAGCGACATACCTGTTCAGGCCCCGGTAAAAAATGCTTTGAAAAAAGCCTGTTACGACTGCCATTCCAACGAGACGAACTGGCAGGGGATCGCATATATCGCCCCCTTCTCATGGCTCACCGCCATCACGGTCAATGCAGGAAGAAACGCAATCAATTTTTCGGCATGGAACAACGAAACCGGCTGGAAATATCTGGCAAGTCGCACGGAAATAATCAGTTTCATCACAAAACCCGGGTCTCACTACCGGGAATATTACCTGTGGAACCCTGAGGCGAAATTGACAGGCAGCGAATGCACAACGCTTTCAGCCTGGTACGTCAGTCTGGAGAAAGAACAGCATTCCCTCAAAAACAGTGCCGCCCGCGGCGGCGAGGTTATGGCTCATCGACGGCATCCGACACCGGAAACCACCCGGTGAATGCTACAGTTCCAGGAAATTCCTGATGATCTTCATGCCCTCGGTCGTCATGATCGACTCAGGATGGAACTGCACCCCGTAAAGGCCGAGTTCCACCGAATCCATCCCCATGACCACACCGTCCTCCGTCCAGGCCCTGACCGTAAGTGCTTCCGGCAGGGATTCCCGTTCCACCACGAGCGAATGATACCTCGTTGCCGTAAAAGGGTTCTCAACCCCCCTGAAAATTCCGCTGCCGTCGTGAAAAACCCTGGATGTCTTGCCATGCATGATGCTTGCCGCCCTGACGACATTCCCCCCCAGGGCCGCCCCGATGGCCTGATGGCCGAGACAGACGCCAAACAGCGGGATACGGCCTTTGACCGCATGGATCAACGGTATCGAAATACCTGCATCCTCCGGCGTACCCGGACCGGGCGAGATGACAACTTTTTCCGGGGCCATGCCGATAACCTGTTCGGGTGACAGTTCATCATTGCGGCATACTTCAACTTTTTTTCCGGACTCCCCGATATACTGCACCAGGTTGTAGGTGAAGGAGTCGTAGTTATCAAGAACGAAAATCATGCATTCCTGCTGGTAAACATTATGGTAAATCTTTCTCGGGTCTCTCCCGTCCGGCAATATGCCTGAGCATCGATTCATAGGAACAACTCATCGCGACCTGCCTGCGCGCCATGACCTGCCGGGCCGTTTCGACGGCTTTGTCCAGTTCGTATGGTACCAGGCCGTCGCTTCCGCCCCAGGAGAAGGAAGGTACTGTTTTCGGAGGAAACCCCCCACCGAAAATGTTCGAGGCTGTTCCCGCAACGGTACCGGTATTGAAAACCGACCCGATCGAGCTCTTGCTGTGCTCGCCCATCAGGAGTCCAAGGAACTGCAGTCCGGTTTCCCGCTCCCGTCCATTGACGAAAATCCTGACAGGGGCATAGTTGTTTTTCAGATCGCTCGTATTTGTCCCGGCCCCGAGATTGCACCACGACGAGAGGTAGGAATGTCCGAGGAAACCGTCATGCTGCTTGTTCGCATACGGTTCTATGATCGAATCCTCGACCTCGCCGCCAACCTTTGAAAAACTTCCCGTGGAAACGTTGCTGTAGATCTTCGCTCCAGGCCTCACCTTCGACCGGGGAGCAAGACAGACGTTCTGCATAAGCAGGGACTGGGATTCCACCACAGCTCCCGCTCCGACAGCGACGAATCCGTCTTCGCCGTCAATGACCGCTCCGGCGCGGACAACGGCTCCCGGACCTATATAAATATTCGAAGGATTGACGATGGCTGCCGAAGGATGCACTGTCCCCTCGACTCTTCCCAGCATGAGTGTTTGGGCATCTTTCTGCATTTCATCCGTATGAAACGCTATCAGGTCCCAGAGATTGTCGATGATCCGGAAGCCCGAAATTTCCTCTGCGGCAAGCTGGTCCGCCAGTCGGGCGGTATCGATCAGGTCCGGCATCATACCATCATTATCGGTCACCAGGGTTGAAGGCACCTTTGCGAACAGCAGGTTGCCGTTCTGAAAATATGCTCTGCCCGGCTCAAAAGCATTCTCCCGAAGAAGCCGGCCGAGGAGATCCGAACAGACCAGGCGGCCGTTAACCAGCAATACATCTTTTTCCCTTATGCTGTTGACGATACATGACGGGTTCTGTTCAGTGAAACAGGGGGCAAGGTACCGGCGGAGGTGGCAGGTCACGTCGAAAACCCCGCCAACAGCATGGACCATTTTTTCCCGAAGCGTCCTGAAGCCGGTAGTAAGGCTGTAAACAGGTTTCAGATCTGCGAGGGGGTTCAGTTCGTGAACCCCTGAATCTTCGAACAACATGAGCTGCATAAACCTGCGGTCCTTTGAAGATGCCGGTTCGGCCTCAACCCGGAATTCAGTTCCGGAAAAAATTAACGATTATGAATTCCTTCAAAAAGGAATATATAAAAACTGGCAAAGAAGAGCCGAACTCTCCCCGATTAAACGAAAAAAAGCCCTGTTTCAGTTCAGAGCCTTGTCGTCATTTAGCAGTAAAAGCCGATACTGTAAATTCAGAAAACATTACAACCGGACCATACCTTTGCCTTATGCGGAGACCTTCACGAAGCAAAACGTCACAAGTCAGAAATAACCGCACGTTCGCATCAGTTGCCAAGTTTGATATCGGGCTGGCTCGTCTGCCCGTTCCTGACCATAACCGTTATCGGCCCATTCAGCTTCTTTGTTTCGCTCCAGATACCCACCTCGTAAGTTCCGGCAGGAACACACTGGATGGGAAACCCGCCATCCTCATCGCTTACCACAGCATACTGGTTTTCGATGACGATCACCCAGCTGACATTTCCGCATGAACATGACATAGCAGGTTGCCGCGCCGGTCTTGTCGAACGGTACTATTACGGAATAACCGGGATCATAGGTATCAAGGCTGAATTTGATTTGTTTCACTGATTCAAAAAACAATGTGACAGATTTTGTCTTGGTTGGCAAATTCTACGGTAGAACCTACTGGAACAGCCGTCACACCGGGGTTGAACAACATGTGGTGCTGGTCGATATCTATCTGTTTCGTCACAACCGGGTCTTTGATCCCTTTAAGAATAGACAACCACACTCTCTTTGGTTTTCTCGATATCTGCATTGACAGTGCCGCTGACCGTTCCTGAAGTGAAAGCTTTTGACGCCCATAGCGCAAACCCGACGGGAATAAAGGCTGTCCTTGAAACAGCAGACATTATTCTCCTCATACGCATACCTCCTCGTGCATGTTAGCAGGTGAATACAGAAATGGTGCGACACATAATAACAATCGTTAAAACGGCGGTTTAATAAAAAGGTGCGGCTCATTAATGATGCGCACCTTTCAAACCGGACTGCCACGTGTTCAGAAGCCGACCTGCGTATAGAGATTCCATGAATTGATCGGCGAGTTTTCCAATCCAAGAGGATCAAAACCGAATGTATTTTTCGTCACTGCGACATATTGAATTCCGATTTTGACATTCGGCCTCAGCAGAACACCGATACCCGGGATCAGTTTCGTGTACTCGCCGTTCAGCTTATCTTTCATGTGTTCATATCGGAAAACACCGAAGAGCCATGGAAAAATCCAGTAATCACCTTCAAGCGAGAGGGCATTGCGAGCCCCCCAGTTTGTTCCATCTGCATCGATAACTTCACAGAAATGAGCGTATTGGGCGATAAGGCGCAAATTCCCATAATTGATTTTTATATCTCCGGAATAGGCATTTTTAGTTAAACCATAGGTATACGATTCGGCATTGACGTTACCACCCCTCGAAGAATTATAGATATTTGCCCCGATGGTGATCGAATTGTCGAGCCCGATATACTGGTTTCCAAGCTCTCCCCCTGAACCGCTCATCGCTCCGGTGCCGCCGAATTTGACAGTCGCCCTTGCATATCTGGTATCGGCAAACGAACCGCCGGACACTTCCCCCTCATGCGAATTCCCGTCTGTCTGGGAATTCCGTCCTACACCGGCAACGAACGTATACCCTCCATTATTTCCGAAATTTCCGGCCAGTCGCAGTTCGACACCTTTGTTCGGATTAGGCAGCTGGGCGGCAAAACCATCAGGTCCGTCAGCAGCATTCGATGAAATCAGATCGAACTGCTCCGGAAACCCGACCGTTCCGGCAGCAAGGCTGATGCCCGGCCTGAAATTCCACAGGAAAACTATACGTCCAAGAGAAGCACTTTCGGGTGTGATCGAGAAATCTCCGAAATAGCTGATCTGTTCGGTTATGGTGCCTCCGAAGAATATGCCAAGCTCTTCGTTGATCTCTGAATCCCTGTATTTCCCCGTCACCCTGTCTTTCGGCAACGATGCATCGACCCTTGCAAGAAAGCCGAGAGATGGCATGTTCGGCATGTCGGACGGCCAGATCGCTTTTGGAAACAGTTTCTTGTACGCATCAGAACCAAGTTTGATCGGCTCCTCCTTGACCATCTCTTCGTCCGTGCTGTCCGGAAAACGGTAGCCATTGTTCCGGAATGCATCACCGAACCCGTTCCTTACCGGAAATGCGAGATGGCAGGTCGAACACGCCGTATGGTATTTCCGGGCGAACGCTGGAATAGCCGAAGCATCCGCATACCAGAACAGCACTGGCATAACGATTGTCAGAACAAGAAATATGGGTGATCTTCTCATGTTTCCCCCTTTTGAATTCATTGATAGTAATGGATAACAAAACCGTAAATCCTGCGAGAATGAGGACGACGCGCATGTTGCCTGATATTTCGGCCGGAATGAGCCGGAACGAGGATAATCTCAAGCTTCCTTCCGAAATAGAGATTACATGGATGATCAAAGGGAGAAACAGAAATCCCTCGGTACTTCATCGAGAATAACATTGCTTCAAGGCAGAGAACCCAAAGCACAACCGACAGGAACTTCAAATCAGGCAGCCAGGGGGTGGAGCCTGCAAATCAGAGGTATTAACAATTGATAATAATTAAACTTGTTTTAAATAACAACAAGTCGGAACAATTCCGTCCAATAAAAAACTCACACATCTTACAAAACACCTGTTCAGAATGAACTCAATAGCCGGCTTCATTCAATCTGCGATAGGCATCGCAACCCTGCTGCAGACCGTTGTCACAGGATTTTCCATACCATTCTTTCGCTTCTTTAGCATCCTGATTCAGCCCTTTTCCGTTTTCATATGCCGAACCAAGGCTGTACTGCGCTTTCGCATATTTCTGTGCAGCAGCCATTCTGTAAAGCTTGACCGCCTCGAAATAATTCCGGGGCATCCCCAGCCCTTTTTCGTACATCTGGCCAAGCTCGTTCTGGGCCTCCGGATATCCCTTTTCCGCAATAAGCCTCAAAAGCTTTGCCGCTTCAGCAAAATTCTGCCTTACCCCCTGTCCCTCGCGATACATGAGAGCGATATTGAACCGGGCATTCAGATCGCCATGGTCCGATGCGAGCCGGTACCATTTCAGTGCCTCGAAATAATCCTGCCTGACCCCGTCTCCTTTGAAATACATCAGTCCGAGGTTGTATTCCGCAGTGGGGTTGCCGCCTTCCGCCGCTTTCCGCCAGGAGGATACTTCATCCTGAACGGGAGATTCCGCAACAGCTTTCACCGGGGAAAACAGCAGCATAACCACCATGAGCCTGAAACATGCAGTTTTCATAATGTTTCCTTGTTTAAAATTTGACGTGGATTGCAAGGGATTGTAATTCTGTACACACTGCAAAGGGAAATACCCGGCTGCCGGACATGTAAAGCAGATGATAATTTCAAAGCGCAACTGATTGCGAAAGCACACATTCGTCCTGCTGTACCCTATGGGGGTACTGTGATGCAGAAAACGTATGACGGTATTCACTCCAGGAAAGCGGGCCAGGGAAAATCAACACTTCAATGCTCGAGAGGAAAAATCGACAAAAAAAGAAAAGAAAGTGCAATGGGTAAACATTCAGGAAAATATAAAGAAGATGTTTACTTTTTTAACAAGAACAGAAATGTTCAAAGTTTTCCTGGCAGTTTTTCACTCTGCTTTCAGGAACATTTCTGTAATTCGCTCCACCCCCGAACAAGGCGACATTCAAATAAATAAAAAGATCGAAATGGATCGGAATTCCAAAAAGGATCTGACATCCGTCATTCTCGGCAATATGCAGGAAGCCGTCGTCCTGCTCGACAGGGAAAACCTTGTCGAGTTCATGAACGATGCGGCCGAACAGCTGACGGGATGGAAAAACAGTGATGCCGAGTTCCGCACGATCGAAGCGGTCTTCAATATCAAGGAACTGAAAAAGAAGCCGCTTTCAGCCAACCGGTTATCGCGGTTCATATCAGAAAAATATATCCGAGAGACCGCTGAATTTGAAAGCGCCATCCTTACCAGAAAAGGTGTCGAAAAAAACATAGCAGGAAAAATCATACCCGCCGGTGTCCAGGGAAAACCTGACGGCACGCTCCTGATTTTCCGTGAAGCTGCCGTTCAAGACCCATGCCCGCTCTGCTCGCTCTTCAATTCCATCCCCGAATCCCTTTTCCTCATCGACCGCGAAGGGACAATACTCGAAACCAATGATGCTTTCGCTTCCCGTTTCGGAATGGACCATAAAACGTGCATCGGCAAATCGGTCTATGATCTGTTACCGGCCGAAACCGCGCCTGGACGCAAAGAGAAAGTTGAAGAAGTGGTGAGAACCGGAAAACGGATATCGTTCGAAAGCGAGGAAAACGGAACGTGGAGGGTACACAACATTTCGCCGGTAAAAAGCGGTTCCGGAAAGGTGGAGCAGCTGGTTGTCTATTCTCTTGACATAACGCCCCTCAAAAAGGCAGGGGAAAAGTTGCGCCAGAAAGAGCATGCCCTCGATACCGACTACCGGACAATGCTCAAGTTGCACGACATCTCCATGCTGTTCGTACGCGAAGGAAATCTCGACGAAATATTCCGGAAAGTAATCGACACTGCAATGGGAATCACCGGTGCCGATATGGGCAATATCCGTTTGTACGACACGAAAACAGGACATCTGAAAATCGCCGGACAGCGTGGATTCGATCATCCGCTCAGGGAGCTCTGCAATTATCCGGGTGAAGGGCACAGTCTTTGCGACATGGCACTGAAGCAGAACCGGAGGATCATCATAGAAGATATATCGAAAAGCTCCCTCATCAGCAACAGGACAGAACTTGAAGAATACATCTCGGCCGGAGTCCGGGCGATCCAGTCCATACCGCTGAAAAGCCGTAATGGAAAACTCTTCGGAATTCTTTCGGTCTATTACAGGAACAGCTGCACGCCTGACGACAAGCTCCTCACCCTTCTGGAACTCCTCGCGAACCAGACGGCGGATATCATCGAAAGGGCTGAAAAGGAAGAGGTGCTCCGTCAGAACGAAGAACACCGGAGGCTCGCGCAGGATGCTGCAAAGTCCGGTTCATGGTCTTCGGACTTCTGTACATCCCGGAGTATCTGGTCCGAGGAATTGTGGGAACTCTACGGCCTGGAGCCCGGCAGTTGCGAACCCTCATACGAAAGCTGGATTGCGTCAATCCATCCCGACCACCGTGAAGAAGTTTCGCTCAAAGCGCAGAAAGCCATGCGTGACGGAACCGAACTCCAGGCGGAATGGCTCGTCAACGATACAAGCAGAGGTGAACGATGGATGATGTCGAGGGGAAGACCGATCTGCAACGCCGCGGGAAAACCAGTCAAGATGATCGGTGTTGTCATGGACATCACCAGCAGAAAACAGTCCGAAAAGATGCTGATCGAAAGCACTGAAAGGCATCGCTCACTGTTCAACAATACCCTGAACGGTGTCGCATACTGCAGGATGATCTTCGAAAACGGGCACCCCGTGGATTTTATCCATGAAGAGGTCAATGGGCAATTCACCATCCTGACCGGCCTTCGGGACCTCGTCGGAAAAAGGGCCACCGAAGTGATCCCCGGCCTTCGCGAATCGAACCCTGAATTTTTCGAAAGGTTTGGAAAGGTTGTCACGACCGGCATTCCCGACCGGTTCGAAATGTACTTTTCAATGCTGGACACCTGGCTCGACATCATGGCCTACAGGACCAGAGAAGGCTGTTTTGTAGCTGTTTTCGATGTCATCACGGAACGCAAGAAAACAGAAAAGGCACTGAGGGAAAGCGAAAGTAAATTCCGGTCCATTACCGAACAGATGACGGAAGTCGTATTCCTGATCAATGCTGATGAACAGTTGACTTACGTTTCCGAGGCTGCCGAGAAAATGTTCGGCTTCAATGTACGCGATGAGGTGCTCGGGCGTTGTTATTCGGAATTTCTTGCCGAAGAGGATTTTATAAAAGGCAGAAGCATCTTCCGGAAAATTCTGAAGGAACAGTTGTCAGATCAGATCGTTGAACTGAAATTCCGAAAAAAAAACGGCGTGTTTTTCATCGGAGAGTGTCACATCAGATATTATCAGGACACGGAACATCCCGGACTGATCGGTTTGATACGCGATATCACAGAAAGAAAACAAAGTGAATCCCGGCGCAGGGAATCCGAACAGAAACTTCTCGAAAACCGTCAGTTCCTGCAGACCATTTATGATGCAGTCAGTTATTCCATCTTTGTCGCAGACGTGATGCCCGGAGGCGTTTTCCGGTTCAGGGGCATAAACAGGAACCTTGAAATCAACACCGGCCTGATCAACGATGAGATAACGGGAAAAACCCCGGAAGATCTTTTCGGCCCCGACATAGCCGGGAAAATGAACAGGCACTTCGAAACCTGCATGCAGAAAGGACGTCCGATACAGTTTCAGGAACACCGTCGCGTCGATGGCAGGGAAACATTCTGGGAAACGACCCTCAGTCCCTTGCGCAACGATTCCGGATACATTTACAGGATCATCGGCACATCATCAAACATCACCGAACGCAAACTCGCAGAAGAAGAGCTGAAAAAGCTCAGCGTGGCAGTGCAGCAAAGCCCTGCGGTTGTCGTCATTACAGACCCCGATGGGAACATCGAGTATGCCAATCCGACATTTACCGAACACACCGGTTATACCCTGGAGGAAGCAAAAGGCCAGAATCCCCGGATCCTCAAGTCAGGCATGATGCCCAAAGAGGTCTACGAGAATCTCTGGAACACCATTCATTCAGGAAATGTCTGGTATGGCGAATTCCACAACAAAAAGAAAAACGGCGAGCTTTACTGGGAGGAGGCCGTTGTCTCCGCCATCCGGAACGAAGCGGGAGCCATCACAAACTACGTAGCCGTCAAGGAAGACATCACCGAAAAGAAAAAGCTCTGGAACGAGCTCGTCGAAGCAAAAGAAAAAGCCGAGGAGAGCGACAGGCTCAAGAGTGCATTCCTTGCCAATATCAGCCATGAAATCCGCACACCGATGAACGGCATTCTCGGTTTCTCGGAACTGCTGAAGGAGCCGCATCTTTCCGGAGAGGAACAGCAGGAATACATCGATCTGATCCAGCAGAGCGGTGAAAGGATGCTCAGCCTCATCAACGATCTCATCGACATTTCCCGTATCGAAGCCGGAGAGACCATGCTTCAGATCGGACAAACTCCAGTCAACAGACTGCTCCGGGAGCTGTATGCCTTTTTCAAACCGCAGGCGGAAAACCGTGGCCTGCAGCTGAAATGCTGCAACGGGCTGAAAGAACATGAAAGTATCATAGAAACCGACAGTACAAGGCTGAACCAGGTGCTGACGAACCTGGTACAGAACGCGCTGAAATTCACTGAAAAAGGACACATCGAGTTCGGTTACCGGAAAAAGGATTCATATCTGGAGTTCTATGTGGAAGATACCGGAATCGGTATCCCGCCGGAGATGGTGGACAGGATATTCGACCGTTTCCGTCAGCTTGACAATTCGCTCACCCGCAATCATGAAGGTTCCGGTCTCGGTCTCTGTATTTCCAGGGCTTATGTTGAGATGCTCGGTGGGACCATCTCGGTCGATTCGGTCAGCAGCTCGGGCAGCAGGTTTATTTTTACGCTCCCATATAACCCGCCGGCAGCATCCTTGACCCGAAAAGCCGAACAGACAGAAAACACCGGTGCGAACGCAACTCCCGCTCCCGGAATCACTATCCTGATAGCGGAGGATGATGAAGTCAGCAGACTTCTTCTGGAAAAGACCCTCAAAGGAGAAAATATCATGATCCATTGTGCAGGGACAGGAACCGAAGCCGTTGAAATAGTCAGACTCCATCCTGAAATAGACATCGTGCTCATGGATATAAAAATGCCGCAGATGAACGGATACGATGCAACCAGGAAAATCAAGAATATACGACCGGAGCTGCCGGTCATAGCACAGACCGCATTTTCAATGCCCGAAGACAGGAAAAAAGCAAAAATGGCCGGGTGCGACGGCTTCCTGACAAAGCCGGTAAAAAAACATGAGCTTATCGAGCTGATCGGTGAGCTGCTTGATCGCTGAACATAAAAGCGATCAAGCCTGACTTCCGCAAATAACAGGCAGTTTTTCAGGGTCCGCTGATATGACGACCCTTCCGCATATGTTTTCATAAACCTCTCCATCCATATGCATCACCTCAGGCCCCGGCAGGGTAATTTCCACCGATTTCGCCTTGCAGTAGAGAACCTTGGGATCGTATATCTGGGTCCCTTTCAGATACTTCAGGACAAAAAGGAAAAACTCGAGCCTGGAAATGGACTTGAGAATACAGACATCCAGCAGGCCGTCCGTAAGTTCTGCATGGGGAGCGATCCGGAATTTGCCGCCCTCGACCTTTCCATTGGAAACAGAAAACGCAAAAATCGGCTCGTTCAGCTCGATATCCTTATCGCTGCCCGTAATCCTGATATGCATCGGTACCGGACAATAACCTGAAAGAACGCTCAGGAGAGCATGCACATAACTCATTTCACCTTTCAGCCACAATGTTTCCTTGACCTTCCTTGCGATCCTGCCGGTAAAACCTATTCCAAGAGAATTGATGAAATAACGCTGAACGGAACCGCCGAACGTGACTTTTCCGAGATCGACAAATGTTCTTGAGGAACCGAATAAATGGCCTATCCCTCCTTCGTACACTTTCGGCGGGTTCAGGTTTTTTATGAAATCATTTGCCGAACCTATGGGAAGCACTCCGACAGAAACGTCCTCCCCCGCCACGGCATTGACAACTTCATGCAATGTACCATCACCGCCACATGCAATAAGACAGGACGATTCCTGCAGACCTGAACGCGCAATTTCACCTGCATGACCCGGATAAGCGGTCGAACGTATCACGGCGTTCCCCTTTTCAGCAACCTGCGATTCAAGCCAGTCCGCTTTCAGTCGGGCCCTCCCCTTGTTTGCGGCAGGATTGAAAATAAATATGTATCGCGTGTTCTTGCCCATCATTTCATCTGTTCAAGTCCCGTTGCTCAAGAAAAGGATACAGTGTGATCATTTTGTTCAGGATCATCTCCGAAGCAAGAAGAAGATCATTCCTGACCTGAATGAAATCTTCCCGAGAACCGTAGTAAGGATCCCGAACCTCCTCATGGCGCCGTTCTTCAACAAATTCCATGATACGGTGGATTTTCGGTGAATCAGAGGCAGGCAAAAGGCTTGCCACATCCTCGTAATTTTCGTAATCCATAACAAAAATCCAGTCGAAATCGTCAAGATCGAGAGTATTGATTCCGCACGCGCTCATGGACGATATATCGATGCCGAGAGCATGCAGTGCGGCCACGGCCCGTTGATCGGGAGATGATCCGCTCTGGTATGATACCGTACCTGCCGAACTTACCGAAAAATAATGGTGAAGCCCGCGACTGACGAGAAGATTGGTAAAAATCCCCTCTGCCATCGGTGAACGGCATATGTTTTCATAACAGATGAAAATGATACGAACAGGCTCAAATAAACCGGCGGTTTCGTGACCGTCAGAATACATACTCATAAAGGAATTAAAACGGTTCGGTAAAAAAATCATACAGGCTGAAAAGAAGACCTTTCTTCAGATAAAAAAACACAACACGTCACTGATGTACTTTACGAAGAACGGCCGTATTATCTTCACAAAAAAACAAATATTTTATTGATAATTCCAATTTTATTACGATATTACATCCAATAACACGTCAAGCACTAAGGTGATCTTTGGAATAAAAAAAGAATGACCAATACTGATATCTTATTTTATAACCATAAACAACGTAATATCACGAAACTTGTTTCGAATATGGAACGAATACCATATGGAAACGACAATCGATCATCACGAAAAGTATGTTTGCCCTGAAACAATGTTTTTTCTGGTCAAGTGAAGATGAAAGTATGGTTATTTCATACGATCCAGGATTAGTATTTACCCCCCATCGAATCACTGATTAACCAACGGGAACGAAAATGAACACTCAAAAGGAAACAGGAAAAAAATCCACCGTAGAACTTGAAAAAGAGGTTGCCGCACTGAAAGGACGCGTTGCCAGCCAGGATATGGAATTGACGAGGGTTTCCACTGCAATAGCCGAAAAAACATCGACCTTGCGTAATCTTCTCGACCAGATTTACGCACTTGAAATCGATCCTGGCGTAAAAAGGCAGATGACCGACTCCTGCCTTAACCTGATTGAAACAGAAACCATTGAAAAACGCCTCAATATGGAGTTGACCGAATCCGATTCGGCTTTTCTTTCAAAACTCCAGAAAAAACATGCGAACCTCAATCAGCGGGAACTCAGAATCAGCCTTCTGGTCAAACTGAATTACGATACCAGGGAAATCGGTCGTTCGATCGGCATTTCGACAAGAGGTATGGAAAGCATCCGTTACAGGATGCACAAGAAACTCGGACTCGGAAAACATCAATCGATCAAGACATATCTTTCAGAACTTGCCGTTACCACCGTCAAATAATTCAACGCACTGTCAGATACGAATACCGGAAACCTCTGTTCACCATCGGGAACAGAGGTTTCCGAATTATTATCCATGACTCCGTTCCCGTCCAGTCACGACAAACACTTCATTTGACATGGTAATTCGCTAAAACGGCCGACAGGCTGCCGTACTATTGCATGCAAAGATCTCTTCCCGTTTTTTATAATTAAATTTTGATTGTAACTTGTAGCCATGGGCGAAGCATTTTATTGGTGTTTTGAAAATTCTCCGTGTATGGCCTTGGATATATTTCAAGGTATTTGTCGCTATGTGCAGGTATTATGCATGCAGATATTGCTGATACCTGAAATGTTGTTCAAAACCATGGAAGGAGTATCAAACCATTGATGTAATGAAAGCCCAGACTATGGCTGTAAAGGTTGAAATAGTGTACAATGGCTGATTATCAGCACATTGAATTCATAGTACCCCCGAAATCTTTAGGCAAAATGCAGTTCCAATAAAGGGCATACCCCCCGGACAGAGGTGCTGAAAAATTCATCGTACCCCTGTGATTCCGGTGTCCTGTTCATGATTTACAAGCGAATATCCTCTTAGCAGGAACAACTGTTCATAGGAACATTCCCGGGAAATTCCTGAACCCCTTCAACATCGAAACGTAATGGCTGCCACCCAACATGCAGGAATCGGTTTCAGCTCCCTGGTCGATTCGTATTCCGCAGGAAAAGAAGCGGCCCTGACAGCAATCAGTAAAACCGCGGGAAGGACAAAGGCTCTCATTGTTTTCGCAGCCATGTCTTATGACCACAGGGAACTGCTTGCGGGCATAACATCGGTATCAGGAGAGATTCCGCTGGTTGGAGGAACAACGGCGGGCGAAATTTCTCCCGAAGGTTTCTCGACAGGAACGGTTGTCATCATGGCATTCGGTCATGAAGATCTCGAGTTCGTTACGGGTATCGGACATAACATGAGCGAAGATGAATCCGCCTGCAGCGTTCAGATGGTTAACGATATACTCGGAAAAACACCGTTCGACCCCGATGCCTCTCTGATGGTATTTCCAAACGGCATGGGGGGTGATGGACTCAAAGTGCTTGAAGGTCTGCAATTGCTGCTCGGCAGGAATTTTGAAATTACCGGCGGCTATCTCGGGGATGACGAAAGGTTTGAAAACACGTTCCAGTATCATAACGGCAAAGTCTACAGGGACACGATTGTCGGGCTGATGGTTATTGATCCGCAAAAAAAATACCGAAGGGGCATCGGGGTGCGCAGCGGCTTCACATCGATAGGCAACAGCCTTGTCTGCACCTCTTCGGAAGGCAATGTGCTGAAGGAATTCGAGCATACAAGCGCTCTCGAACTGTACAAGGAATTCCTCGGGGAAGAAAGGGTCGCTCGTCTTCCCGGCATCTGTCTCGAATACCCGTTCGGTATCATCGACCGCTCCCCTTCGGGCAAAGGGGATAACCTCTTCCAGTTGCGTTGCGGACTTTCCGTCGATCATGAACAGGGAACCATCACCCTTGCAGCCTCGATCCCTGAAGGCAGTGAAGTCACCCTCACGACAGCCTCGAGGGGAGATATCATCAACGGGGCCCGGGAAGCTGCGGAACAGGCCAAAAAGAGCCTTGGAGACGCCGAACCGGAAGCAATCGTCATGTTCAGCTGTGTCGGCAGAAAACTTGTACTCGGAAGAAGGATCCAGGAAGAAATAGGGGCTGTCCGCGAATGCTTCGGAACACAGGTACCTGTCATAGGATTCTATACCTATGGGGAAATAGGTCCTGTCGACAAATCAAGAAAAGAGTGGTTATCCGCCAAATTCCATAATGAAACCGTTGTCCTCTGGGTGCTTGGCAAGCAGTGAACCTGACGGCAGCATTAACAATTTACCCTGTTCTCAGTTATGACAGAAACGGGTATCCATATACTTCAGGAGCGTATCCGGGAACTTGAGAAAGATGCGGCAGAAAAACAGCGCATTGAACAGGAATTTCTGGAAAAACAGAACACCCTGCTCGAACAGAATATCAAACTGATAAAAAAGTCGATCGAACTGTCCGATGTCAAACGCGAACTCGAGGATAAGAACTATGAACTCAGCCTCTCGCAATCGAAACTGGAAAAAGTTCTCAATACCCTGAGGGAAAGCGAAAATACGCTCAGCGATATCCTGGTCAACAGCCCTGATACCATTGCCTCGGTTAACAGGGAACACAGGACAATCTACATCAATCGGCCCCTTCCCGGCCAGACCGATTCGATCCCGACAGGTGACCATCTTTGCGATCACGTTATTCTGGCTGACCATGATCAGTTCCATAATGCGATCGAAGAAGTTTTCATGACAGGCAAACCAGCAGTCATGGAATTAAACATCTCGACAGCTCAAGGCAAAAAAGTTGAAGTAGAATCCCGTTTCAGTCCATCGTTCTTCAACGGCAGGGTAGCCTCGGTCATCATGCTGCTTTCCGACATCACGGAACGTAAAAAGATGGACAGGGACCTGAAAAAAATGCTGAGCGACCTGGAGCGCTTCAACCGGATTATGGTCGGAAGAGAGATGCGCAACATAGAACTGAAAAGACAGAATGCCCAGCTCAGCGATCAGCTCAGGAAAAAATCAAGGAGAAAGAATGATCGCTCCGTTTCGAAAGCGGAAGACATCCTGGCGGAGCTGGCGTCGATCGATGACCGTTTCGGACCGGATCCTAACAGTCCAAGAAAGGGATTTACCATAGCGGATATGGACCTCGATGACAATGATGATGAATTCAAGGAAATTTTTTATGCCAAGCATCAGCGGGATGCCCTTCTGAACCTTATCGAAGATGCGAACAACGCACATAACGAGCTGATAGAAACCAACCGGAAGCTCGAAGAATCCGTGAGGCACACACAGGAAATGGCACGGGAGGCTGAAAGGGCAAACGCCGCAAAAAGCCAGTTCCTTGCCAATATGAGCCACGAGATCAGAACCCCGATGGTCGGGGTTATCGGCATGTCCGATTTATTGATCGACACCGGACTCGACACGGAACAGCGGATGTATGTCGATACCATCATCAACAGCGGTCACAACCTTCTGGAGATCATCAACGATATTCTCGATTTTTCAAAGATCGAAGCAAACTGCCTGGAACTCGATGTTGTCGATTTCGACATGCTCTCGCTGATTGAAGATGTCTGCGGCATGCTCGGCCTTGAAGCTCAGTCAAAAGGCATTGAACTCACCATTTTCATAGGCAGGAACTTCCCGTCGGCACTCAGGGGTGATCCGGTCAGGATCCGACAGATCCTCGTCAATCTCATCGGAAACGCCGTCAAGTTCACCCATCATGGCGACATCGTTGTCAGCGCAATTCCGGAAAAGGAAACAGCCAACCATATCATGATCCATTTTACGGTCAGCGATACCGGTATCGGCCTCAAGCCGGAAAGCCTCAAATCGATCTTCGAGCCTTTCGTTCAGGCTGACGGCACCACTTCAAGGAAATACGGCGGCACAGGCCTTGGCCTCTCCATATCCAACTACCTGGTCAAAAAAATGGACGGCCACATCTGCGTGGAAAGCAAAACGGGAGAGGGCTCGGTTTTCAGTTTCGATATTATCCTTGAAAAACAGGATATTCCGGCGGAAGAATACAGCCTGAAAGGAAAAGATGTTGAAGTGCCGAGAATTCATATCGTCAACAGGAACCCCAATGCAAGAGAGATGCTCACCGATCTTCTCGAATCGTGGCAATGCATCTGCTCCGCATCGCCTGATCTCGAAACTTGCGTCTCAACCATGTACGGTAACAAAAAACAGGCGGGACCTGCCGAACCCTGGGATGCCGTAATCCTCGATATGAATGTTGAATGCACAACGGGCGAAGACATATTCAGCTTCTTCAACCTTGTGCAGGAAAAGAAACAATGTCCTGTAATACTGCTCGCATCAGCAGTAAAATACGCCGAAATAAAAAAACGAGTCGGTGATCAGGTCTCAAGAATCCTTCAGAAACCTGTAAGAAGAGCGGAACTTTACCGTTCCATTGCAGACGTCATGCAATCTTCCGGAAAATTGCATAAATTAACCGGTAAACTCTGTAACACAATGGAACTACAGTCGATTCCAGCTGCTTCCCGCTCGTCCGAGATTCTTCTTGTAGAAGACAATCTGGTCAACCAGAAAGTAGCAATGTCGATGCTGCAGAAACTCGGCTACTCGCCCGATGTGGCAACGAGCGGCAAGGAAGCCCTGCTCGCGCTCAGGAAAAAAGCATATGACCTCGTTTTCATGGATTGCCAGATGCCCGAACTGGACGGATATGAAACAACAAAAATAATCAGAACCGACCGGACGGCTTGCATTACGCCGGACATTCCCATTGTTGCCATGACCGCACACGCGATGAAAGGAGACAGGGAAAAATGTATCGCAGCAGGGATGGATGATTACATTTCGAAACCGATCAGAAAAGCCGACCTCGAGGATATACTCAGAAAATTCCTCGGAAAGTCCCCATCTGTCGGCTGAATTGCAATCGGCATATCTGTAAATCAACAGATTGGCCCTTCCGGAACGTACAAAATTTTACGGTTACAATCACAATCATCCTCTGGCAATACAGGATAACAGCTATCCTGCTTTTCGTTTCCATGAAAACCTCTGTTTTATCTGCTGTTTTACACCTTACGACGTATTAAATTACAATAACTGACGTTCATAAAAAACAACCGTTATCGAGCCTGTTCAGTAAAATTCTTATCTTTTTCAGTAAAACTCGTCCTTGTTTTTTTTATTGCTTTACTGAAAAGAGGAATAATCGTGTCACTTGAACATGCAAGAGCACTGATAGACAAGTTGAAGCACGACGAAGCATTTCGTCTGAGCATCCTTGCCATCGCCGATGTTAACGCACGTATTCGAGCCATTATTGATGCCGGATTTACCTGCAGCATCGAAGAAATACAGAAAACAAGTTCGGAAATCAGCTCTGGAGATGAAGTATCCGGAGGTTCCTGGCTGCTGGAAATTTTTCCCTGTCCGTGGTATTCATGAAAGGCGGGCTTTTCAGACAGAACCGGCCCATTTTGTAAACAATGAATCCCGTTATGCCGTGATTTTGAGATGACAGTGAACCGTGAATGATGGGTAGTGATATTTGCTTTACCGGCATAATATACGCATATTAGCAGTATAATTACCGAAACGATCCGATATCACATGACGAAATTTGCCGGGCATTGTTCAGAGAAACCTGAGAAAAGAAAATACGGGTTCCGACTTGTCAGAACGGTTGCCAATCGGGTTTCGGAACTGGAAATGATACATTCGCCGGAAATGGTCAATCTTGAATCAAGGAGGTCCTGATGTCACTGGAACAGGCAAAAACCCTGATCGACAGACTGAGAAATGATGAAACATTCAGAAACCGCATTTTCAGCATCGAAGAAATGAACGATCGGATGCGGGCAATCTCGGATGCCGGTTATTCATGTACGATCGAGGAAATAGAGCAGATCAATGAAGGGGAAAACTGCAGCGATATTTCCGCCGGAAGCCTCTGCTGGACCAATTTCTGTTTCAATTGACCGCTTCATCAGCTTTTTTCAAAAACAGACAGGCCGGAAACATCGTTGAGCATCCATAAACTCAGAAATGGATTGCTTTCCCTTCAGGCCCCCCCCCGGAAAGCAGATTGCGACGGTCATTCGTCTCAGGCGGTTAACCAAAAAAGCGGTTCCGGATGTTCTGCTCATTTCATATCCCCTATGAAAAATCCTTAGCTCGCAACCGGAGACACGCTTTCATCAAAAAAACATCATTTCCGGGAAACAAAAATCAACCCGTTCACCTGCCGGAGTAGCAGTACGACTTGATATTGACGAACTCTTTGAGCCCGTAATCGGAAAGCTCACGGCCGAAACCGGATTGTTTGACCCCGCCGAAAGGCATGCGTGGATCGGATTTGACCATGGTGTTGATGAAACAGTTGCCGGTTTCAAGCCTGTCAGCCACTGCGAGGGCCCTTTCGAGATCGGCTGAAAGCACTGCGGAACCGAGTCCGTAGGGAGAATCGTTCGCAATCCTGACGGCATCGTCTTCATCCGCAGCTTCGATAAGCGCTGCAACCGGGCCGAAGGTTTCTTCTTCATAGACCGCCATGCCTTTTCGAACGCCCGACAGCAGCGTCGGCGGGTAAAAATATCCTTTGCGTGACGGTATTTCACCGCCGCAGAGCAGCCTCGCGCCATCGGCCACGCTGCGCAGCACCTGGTCGTGAAGCTGATCGCGGAGATCGCGCCTTGCAATCGGGCCAATCTGCACATCGTGATCGAACGGATCACCCATAACCGAGTTGCTGAGTTCCCTCAGGAAAAGGCTCTCGAACTCTTCGAAAACACGGGTGTGGACGATAAATCGTTTCGCGGAAATGCAGCTCTGGCCCGCATTCAGAAGACGGGCTGCGACACACACCTCGACAGCCTGGCTGATATCGGCATCCTCGAGAACGATATAGGGATCACTGCCTCCAAGCTCGAGGACGCACGGCTTCAGGGCATGGCCCGATTTTGCCGCGACAGCACGGCCCGCAGAGGTGCTTCCGGTAACGGAAACAGCTTTTATCGAAGGGTGCCCTATCATATAGCCTGAAAGTCGGTCCACTTCATCGATCGCAAGGTGAACTGTCCGGTAGAGATGCTCCGGAAAACCGGCATCGCGGAAAAGCTTTTCAATGGCGATCGCCGAACCGGTAACATTGGGAGCATGCTTGACAATCACCCCGTTGCCTGCCATGATGGCGGGAACTGCAAAACGGAAGACCTGCCAGAACGGAAAATTCCACGGCATGATACCAAGCACGAGACCGAGTGGTTCGAACTTCACCACGCCCCTTTGCCCGTCCAGATCTTTTTCTTCCGGTTGAAGAAAACGTCCCGCGTTTTCCGCGTAGTAATCACAGACCCATGACGATTTGACGACTTCCCCGACAGCCTGCGCAAAAGGCTTGCCCATCTCCCGGCTGATGAGGGCCGCAAAAGTCTCCTTTTCCGCACGCAAAAGTTCCGCCAGACGGTTCATCTGTCTGCTGCGGCCTTCAGAAGCAACCTGTTTCCATGACAGCTGGCAGCTGTCTGAAAGGGCGATCACCTTTTCAAGAGCCGCATCGTTCATGACGGGATATTCAGCAAGAATCGCTTCTGTCGCAGGATTGATGGTTGTAATCATGGCTGCCTGTGGGTTATCGAAAATGGTTATGAAGTGGGGAAATTGTCAGAATACCGACGATGGAACGCGTTTAATCCGGAAAACCGCCCGATGCCTTTCAGGCGGTACGGTTTTCGTCGTCGATGCTGTCGTGAAGTAAAAGATAACTGTCGTACCTCGAAGAATCAATATAACCTGCCTCCAGAGCCCTCATGACCCCGCAACCCGGTTCCACCGTATGGGTGCATGAAGAATAGGTGCAATCGGGAAGAAACCGGGAAAACTCCCTGAAATAAAAACGCAGGTTGTCCCTGGTGATTCCGGACAGGTTGAACTCCCTTATACCCGGGGTATCGATCACAAATCCACCACCGGGAAGCGACTCCATGACCGCGCTGCTGGTGGTATGCACTCCCTTGCCGCTCTTCATGCTCGTCTCGCCGGTTTTCAGGCGGTCGGTGCCGATGAGCTGGTTGATGAGCGTGGATTTTCCCACTCCCGAATGGCCGCTGAATGCGGCAATCTTTCCCGCGAGTGCTTCCCTGAGCGCCAGGATGCTCACGGGGTCCATCGAGCTCGTAAAAAGGACACGGTACCCGAGTGTCTCGTACAACTGCATCGTCTGTCTGGTCTCATCGGTATCCTCAAGGTCCATCTTGTTCACCACGATGAGCGCATCGAGCTGTTCGGATTCGGCAAAAACCAGGTATCGGTCAATAAGGCGTGGGCTCAGTGGCGGTTCCAGTGCGGATACGACCACAACGAGCAGGTCGAGATTGGCTGCAATCACCTGCACTTTCTCCTTGCTCCGGTTCCGGCGCACGTCCCTTTTCCGTTCGAGCACGCTGTGGCGCCGATGCACCATTGTTATGACTCCCTCATGCATGTCGCTTCCCGAATCGGTCGGTTTCACAGAGACCCGGTCTCCCACGGCCACAAGGGAGGAATCTTCGTTTTCGGTCTTCGTGCCGGCAAACGTACGGCAGCGAGAAACCCCTTCATCTCCGGAAGTTACGAGGTATGATGCCCCCGTGACTTCCGTTACGATTCCTTCAAACAACGCTGCCCTCTTTTCGGTGGTTTTCATAGCTTGACTTGCGGGCACTCCGGTTGGTTTCTGAGAGAACGGCGATACCGGATGGTTATCCGACATCTGCCATGGTGAACCGTTCATGATAATGGCGAAGGTAATGGGACCGGACCATGCCGTTTTCCGGCTGCTCAAGGCGCCCGTCACGATCGACAAGGTCGAAAGCCGCCCTGCGGGCAGACTGCATGATAGCAAAATCCGCACTGATATCGGCAATCTTCAGCCCGCTCAGCGTACCGGACTGTTCTTTTCCGAGAATATTGCCCGTTCCCCGGATTTCAGCATCGATTTCGGAAATGAGAAAGCCGTCGGTCGTCGAAGCCATCGCATCGAGCCGTTCGCGCGCATCAAGGGTCTGTTTCGCATACAGCAGGAAACAGGTCGAAGGATGCTGTCCGCGACCGACCCTTCCCCGAAGCTGGTGGAGTTGCGCGAGACCAAAACGTTCGGCATGTTCGATAATCATGACCGTCGCGTTCGGCACATCGACGCCCACTTCGATAACGGTCGTACCAACCAGCAGGTCCAGTTCCCCCCGCCTGAAACGGTCCATGACCGTCTCCTTCCGGTCCGGGGTCATCTGTCCATGGATCAACCCAAGCCGGAGATCGGGAAAAACCTCCGCTGAAAGCAGTTCGAAACTCTCCACGGCAGCCTTCAGGTCGATTTTTTCAGACTCCTCGACAAGCGGATAGACGATATATCCCTGACGCCCTTCGGCAATGCTTGAACGAAGGAAAGTGAAGACGCCCTCCCGATCGTTCTCCTGCCGGAGGATCGTCTTTACCGGGCTCCGGCCTGCAGGCATTTCACGGATCACCGAAACATCCAGATCCCCGAACACCCCCATGGCGAGCGTTCGCGGAATAGGAGTCGCCGTCAAGAGCAGAACATGGGGGTTCGTCGACTTCTCCTGGAGGGCCTTTCGCTGAAGCACACCGAACCGGTGCTGCTCGTCGATGATCACCAGGCCGAGCGCCCTGTACTTCACCCACTCCTCGATCATGGCATGTGTCCCTACGGCAATATGCAGTTCGCCGGACTCGAGCGCAGAGAGGACCGCCTGGCGCTCCTTCTTCGCCTGTTTTCCGGTCAGCAGTCCGACCTGCAGGCCGAGGGGCATGAAAAGGCGCTTCATGACCAGGTAGTGCTGAACGGCAAGGATTTCGGTAGGAGCCATGAACGCCGACTGGAAGCCGTTATCGGCAGCGAGGGCCATCGAGAACATAGCCACGATGGTCTTACCGGACCCGACATCGCCCTGAAGCAGCCGGTTCATCGGCCTGCCGCTCCTGAGGTCCCGGTATATCTCACGGACAGCGTTCTTCTGGGCTTCCGTGAGGTCATAGGGCAGGCTTTCGTAAAGTTTGCGGGTAGCCTCCCCGGAATGGGTCAGCGAAACCGCCGTCCTGTGATGACGGAGCTCGTGATGCCTGAGGGCAAAAAGCAGCTGGGCATAAAACAGCTCGGTCCATTTCATGCGAAAGCGTGCCTTTTCGAGCAGTTCCGGCGAAGTCGGGAAATGGATTTCGCGGTAAGCCCTGTCGAGCGGCATGAGGCCGTTCGACGAGATAATTCCGCTGCTGAGGTTTTCCGTCCTTCCCGGAGGAAACTCCTCGAAAGCGCGGGCGATCACCTTGCGGAGCTGCTTCGAGGCAAGCCCGCTTTCCTTCATGGCTTCGGTCGATGGGTAGAGCGGAATGATCTTGCCTGTCCGGTAAAGCTCGATATCGCTTTCATCCCCTTCCTGCCTGTCCCTCAGGGTAAGGTTCAGTCGGTCGTAATCGGGATGCTGCATCTGGGGATGGCGGCCGAAAAAATTGACCTTCCCATGAACGGCAAGTACGTCGTCGGGCGCGATGCTCCTGGAAAAATAACGTACCCCCCGGAACCAGGTGAGCTCGAGCACGCCGGTATCGTCGCCAAGCCATACCTTGAACCGGGACTGGGCCCTGCTTTTCCCTTCGACCTGCGTTCTCAGGACCCTTCCGACGACCGTCACCGTCTCGCCATCCCTCACGATGCCTATGGTTTTCATGAGGCGCCTGTCGAGGTAGCGCCTGGGAAAGTAATCGTAAAGGTCGTCAATCGTAACGATACCGGCTTCATTCAGGATTGCGGCCCTTTTGGGACCGACTCCCTTCAGCATGGAAAGCGAAGTGGGCCCGGACATATTAAATGGTTGTAACTGGATGTAATTTCTCGTATATTTGCACCTTTACAATTCAAGGCCGATCCATATCTTTTATTGTACGACAAAGTAAACGAAAGTCATGAAAACAGATATTCATCCGAAGTATAACACCGTTACCGTCAACTGCGCGAACTGCGGCAACACCTTTGAAACCCGTTCCACCAGGCCATCCATAAAGGTCGATATCTGCAACAACTGCCATCCGTTCTATACCGGCAAGCAGACCATCGTCGATACCGCCGGCCGCGTAGACCGCTTCAACAAGCGTTTCGCGAAATCCGTGCAGGCCAAGGCCGCGAAATAATCCGGCCCTCCACAGTACTTCCAAACCTCATTTACCAAAGCCATGAGTGTCAGGGACGTTCATCAGAAAATCGAGTCGAGGATGAAAAAAACCATCGAGGCGCTTCAGCATGAGCTCGCTTCGATCAGGACAGGAAAAGCGACCACGGCACTTCTCGATCGCGTCAAGGTCGAGGCTTATGGCCAGCTCATGCCGCTGAAGCAGGTTGGAAACGTCGGAGTGATGGATATCCATACCCTCGTTGTCCAGGTGTGGGATAAATCAATGGTCGGCCCGGTCGAACGCGCCATCCGCGATGCGAACCTCGGGCTCAACCCCACCGCCGACGGCCAGAACGTCAGGATCAGCATCCCGCCGCTTACCGAAGAACGCCGCAAGGAGTTCGTGAAACTCTCGAAAAAGTTCGGCGAGGACTCGAAGATCTCCCTTCGCAACCACCGCCGCGACATGATCCACGAAATTGAAAAGCTCGAAAAGGACAAGCAGGTCAGCGAAGACGACAAGAACCGCGGCAAAAAAGATGCCGACGACCTCCTGCATAAATTCGAAAAACAGGTCAATGACCTGATCGTGCAGAAAGAAAAAGAGATCATGGAAGTCTGACTGCGACCATCGTCAGTAATAACGCAGAAAAGCCGGAAACACCGGCTTTTTCTGTTTTCCGGAAAAACAGTTCATTCCTCGAAATACTCCTTCATTTTCCTGAACGCATCCTTGCGGGCGAGCAGGCCGCTGATCATGCCGAGCACGGTTGCCGCGCCGGCGGCGAAAAAGAGCGGTCGGGCCGAGATGTTGTTCGTATAGTAAATGGCCGGGATCCCTCGCTCCTTGGCAAAGCTGTCAAGCGAAGTCGTACCGATGACGAGGTCGGGAGCATAGCGCTCGACCGCATCCATATCCTCTTCGAGGTATTTCCGGTAGCGGATCTCCGTACCGAGCATGCTCAGAACCTTGTGGTCTTCCTCCCCGAGGGTCGTCTCGGCGATGGAGGTCGATGCATAGGGCACGTCCAGCCCCGCTTCGAGGAGAAGCCGTACGACCGGCAGTTCGTTGCCTTCGTAGCCGGCCACGATAACCTTGCCGTGCATAGTGCTGAAACGGGCCATCATCTCCTTTGCCTTTCCTGATTCTTCAGTGGCGACCGCTTCGACCGCAGCCGGATCGAGACCCAGCGCCTCACCAACACGGCGTATCCATTGCGCCGTGCCGTTCGCACCGATAGGGTTGCCTTTGACGATTTTCACGCCCTTCTCTTCGAACAGCGACACCGTGCGTTCATAGAATGGATGGAGCACAGCGCACGCTTCAGCCTGCCCGGCCTCGATATAATCTTCGAGGGCCGTGCCGGGAAGGGTAATGACCGATTCCACCCCGATTTTCTGGAGTACGGACCCGATAGCCATGGCATCGACGGGAAAAATTTCCCCGAGCACGACGACCGATTTCGGTTTTTTCTCCGCATCGAACGCACCGAACCGTTTGAGAAGAGTTGCAACGGCCACGTCCTTCGCTTCAGGATGCGTCCTGATCTGGAATGCCGGAAGGCGGACCAGGAGCACTTCTGCGTTGCCGGCTTTCCGGGGAAGCAGTTCCTCGGCAATGCCGGCCGTTTCTGCAACGCAGGTGCTGACGACAGGAATGAACCGTATCGCCGGGTCTTTCGCAATTTCCTCGAGTGTCCGGCGCAGGTCGTCGATCATGCTCCCGCCTGAAATCTGGATATTCATAAGCTCAGGCGAAACAATCGATTTGCGGGCGGCATAGAAATGCGATACGAAGGTCAGCCCGTAAAGGCATCCCTGGTCGGCGGCCATACAGACCTGGACCCCGTCGATCCTGGTGAGAACCCTCAGTCCGCCAAAAGCGGGACACATCGACTGCGGATGCAGCGCGGCACCGTTACAACTCTTTTTCTCCATGGAGCACGATCTCTTTGGTAACCTTTTGAATGCGGGCTTGTCCGTCAACAACTTCCGGAGGCATCTTGCTCAAGGTTTCCGATGCGGCGGAGGCTGTTGGAAATTTACCTGTTGCAAGCCTGAAATAGCGCGACTCTCCGGTTTTTGCCGGCCAGACAAATACCGGCACTCCACCGGAACGGAAAAAAACGGCCTGGCCGGATGCCGTTTCCCGTTTACGGAACGTGGCAAGTACGATGGTATAGTCGCCTTTGCCTAGCACCAGCGATTCGGGCATCGCAGCTTCTGCCTTGGCACCGGAAGGTCCACTCGCAGGACCTGTGAGCGGTTTCGATACCGATTCAGCAGGCGAAGGGGCTGCAACGACCTTTTCCATCGTCTTGTCAGACTGGGCATACCGCAGCAGTTCAGGCCCCGTCACCAGATAAAAAACACCGGTAAGGATTGCGGCGGCGATCAGGAAGAGAGCTGCAATCATGAGAGGGCGAAGATTTTTTCTGCCTTTCATGATTGCCGGATCATTCGGGGAAGCGTCCCTGAGCGGGAGCACGATTTCGTCAAGGTTGAGGTACTCCCTGTTGAGCAGTTCATCAAAGGAACGCTCGGGAAAAAAGGTATAGCTTCCATCATCGTGGGCGAACGTCCCGAAGCCTTTCAGGCGGATTTCCTTTTTCTGTTTCACTGCAGCGGCAAACACCGAGAGGAAAACTTTCCGGAACCGTTCGGCTTCGCCGACACCGAGGGTCACCCCGGAAAGAACGATTCTCCGGCTGTCGTCCCGGCCTGTTACCCTCTGGTCGAAAACCAGCCTGTTTCGGGGAGAGGTATAAATGATCCCTGATGCGCCCGTTTTCTTTTCAGAAGGAACATAAGCGACCGAAAACGAACCGACCCCGCCGAGGGAAACATTTCCCGTTGCAAGAAGCTCTCCGGCCATACCCCGGGAAAAGGCACAGAGAAGATGCCGGGCCTCGGGCACCCCTATAGCGAGCTTTTCGGCGAGTTCCTCCGAGAGTCCGTCGTTTTTCTTTGCGTCGCCGGTTATCATGGTCTTCTTGCTTCCGTTAAAACAACGAATATAACACTTCCCCCGCTAAAATATCCTTCGACAGCACCATATGGACCATCTATGCATATAAAACCCCGGAAGGAAGAAGCGGCTTTTGCTTATTACCGTCCCCTGCGATAAATTGCCGTGAACGCTTCCGGAAGCACCCTGTCATTATCGAGTCATGGCATCAGAGATCCTTTCCGTCAGCCAGCTGACACAGCAGATCAAAACGGAACTTGAAACCCTTTTCCCCAGGATCAGGGTGAAAGGCGAGATATCGAATTTCAAAAGGCACACATCGGGCCACATCTACCTCACCCTCAAGGACGAAGGGGCTCAGATCCCTGCGGTCATATGGAAAAACATCGCAGTCACGCTGCAGGTGGACCTGAGGGACGGACTCGAAGTCGTTGCCGGAGGCAGACTTGAAATTTACCCGCCTTCCGGGCGATACCAGCTTATCTGCTCTTCACTCGCACAGGCCGGTGAGGGGGCGCTTCAGCAGGCATTCGCGGAGCTCCTGCAAAAACTCTCGAAAGCAGGATATTTCAGTGCCGAAAGGAAAAAAACCATTCCGGCGGTCCCTGAAACGATCGGTCTGGTCACCTCTTCGACAGGGGCGGTTATCGAGGATATGGGCAACGTGCTTGCCCGGCGATTTCCGGCGGCACGGCTCCTGCTCTATCCGGTGAAAGTACAGGGAGCGAACGCCGCCGAGTCCGTCGCTGCGGCCCTCGCCTGGTTCAATTCGCAGAAAAAAGGTGGAATGCGCCCGGATGTCATCATCATGGCAAGGGGCGGAGGGTCGCTGGAAGACCTGCAGGCCTTCAACACCGAACTGGTAGCCGATGCGCTCTACCGTTCGGCTATCCCGGTCATCAGCGCCATCGGGCATGAAACCGACATCACCATCGCCGACATGGTGGCCGACCTGAGGGCGGGGACACCATCGATAGCTGCAGAGCTGGCCGTGCCGGATACCCCCCAGCTCCTCAAAGAAATCGACACGCACCTTTTGCGGCAGGAAAATTACGTGATGGCAAAGCTTGACGGTGCGGACAGGCAGGTTTACTCAATCTGCAGCAGCTACGCGTTCAACCGCCCGCCCCTCGAAATGCAGCAGTTCGGCGAACGCATCGATATGCTGCGCGACCTGATGTCGCGAAACATCACCTCACGGTTCACCGAAATGGCTGGGCACTGGTTTTCCGCAGCCAGGCACCTGGAACTGCTCGATTACCGCAGGACGCTTTCGAGAGGGTATGTGCTGGTGAAAAAAGAGGGCAGGTTCATGACCGGCAAGGCGGGCCTTCACCCTTCCGATCCGGTCGAACTGGTCTTCCATGACGGCACACTGCCGGCGGTCATCACTACTGGAGGCCATTCCTGACCATCCTGCGGACCAGTTCCAGCTCCTCCGCCGTGTTCACTCCAGGCGTGTCGGATCCGGTAACCACGCAACTGATCCGGTAACCGTTCTCGAGCAGCCGCAGCTGTTCGAGAGATTCCGATGCTTCGAGCATGGAGGGCGGAAGCGAAGCGAACTCCTGCAGCACCCCTGCGCTGAAGGCATAGAGGCCGATATGGCGGTAAAAGAGTGTCGATGGATGCATGTTGCGCCGGTAAGGCAGCGGGCTTCTTGAAAAATAGAGCGCGTAGCCCTTCCTGTCCATGACAACCTTGACCACATTTGGATCGTCAAGCTGCTGCAGGTCCTCCTGGCCGACGGGAAAAACAAGGGTGGCACAATCCGGGGAAACGGCCGCAAGGAAAGGGCCGATGACCAGATCGATGTTTTCAGGGCTGATGAGCGGTTCGTCACCCTGCAGGTTCACGAACACATCACCTCCGATATGTCGCGCAGCTTCGGCAATCCGCTCGGTGCCGCAGCTCAGCCCCGGAGAGGTCATGATAACCTCGGCACCATATGCATGCAAGACTTCGGCGATTTCCGGGCTGTCCGTGGCAACGGCAACCCTGTTGGCCAGATGTGACTTGAGTGCCTGCCTCCAGGTGCGGACAATGAGCGGCACGCCTTCCACGTCGGCGAGCATCTTGCCGGGCAGCCGGGTCGAATCGAGCCTGGCGGGGATGAGGATAACGACGTTCATGTTCGTTGCGGGGAATCGATAATAAGGGTCACGGGCCCGTCATTGACAAGGGATACCTTCATTTCGGCACCATACCAGCCAGTCTGCACCGGTTTTCCAAGCTCGACTGCAATTGCGCCGACAAAGGTTTCATATACCGGTCTTGCCTCTTCGAAACCGGCCGATCCTGAAAAACCCGGTCGGTTGCCCCGGCTCGCATCCCCGTATAGGGTGAACTGGGAAACTACCAGCGCATCGCCGCCGGTATCCCTGAGGGAGAGGTTCATTTTGCCTTCATTATCGCTGAAAATCCGCAGCGCTGCAATCTTGCGGCTCATCCAGGCGATTTCCTGCGACCCGTCGGAAGGCGCAATGCCAAGCAGGACAAGAAGACCCTGCCCAATACCGGAACGGCGACCTTCATCCGCCGTCACTTCCGCCGAAACGACCCTCTGGACTACTGCTCTCATCACGTCAAGTGCTTTGTTGGAGGGTAACGAAGGAACCGAGTAGCGCTTTCGCTTCTTCCGGCACCACTCCTTCAATCATCACGCTTTTTGTGCGCGACGTCCTTCCCGAAACGATATGGACCCGCGAAAAAGGCACCCTGAACAGCCCTGAAAAAAGCCTGCAGCACTCCTCGTTGGCGGCATCGTCCACCGGGGCCGATTTCAGGGAGACCTTCAGCCCTCCGTTATACAAACCCGATACCATGCTTTTCGATGAACGAGGCTGCACCCGGACTGAGAAAACAGCATTGCCGTTCTTTGCATGAACTTCGACCACCGGCAGCCTATCCGATTACCTTCGGCACCTTGAAAAAGCGGTCCTGCCGGTCAGGCGCGTTCTGCAGCACTTTTTCCTCCGGCAGGGAAGGAAGGGCGACATCGTCACGAAGGAAATTGGACAGGTCGTGAATGCCGCTGAGCGGCTCGACACCTTCGGTTTCCACCTCGTTGAGCTTTTCGATATACAAAAGGATCTCGTTAAGCTCGTTCGTCATCCTTCCCATTTCGTCATCGGTAAACCTGAGCCTTGCAAGCTCGGCGATATAAGCCACATCTTTTGCTGTAACGGACATGAATCTCCTTGCATTTTTTGGGTAAACAGCACTGCTGCAGGGGCCTGTAGTCCTCAGAGCCTGCAGATGCCGAATTTCTGTTCATCGGGCCTGATTTTCGGCCGGCGCTCAATCGGCACGTAATCGAGACTGTCCTCTCCGAGATAGATCTGGCGCGGCCTCGCGATTTTCTGTTCCTGGTCCCTCACCTGTTCGATCCATTGTGCAAGCCAGCCGGGGGCCCTGCCAATTGCGAAGAGCACGGGGAACATTTCCAGCGGGAATCCCATGGCTGTGTAGATCAGGCCGGAATAGAAATCGACGTTCGGGTAGAGCTTGCGCTTGACGAAATAGTCATCTTCGAGCGCGATCCTCTCAAGCTCGAGGGCAATATCGAGCAGCGGGCTGCGGCCGGTCTCCTCGAAAACCTGGAAGGCGATCTCCTTGATTATTTTCGCCCTCGGGTCATAATTCTTGTATACCCTGTGGCCGAAGCCCATCAGGCGTCCCTCGCCAGCCTTTACGGATTTGATGAACTCGGGGATCCTGTCGACAGAACCGATCTTTTTCAGCATATGGATAACCGCTTCATTCGCACCACCGTGAAGCGGACCGTAAAGCGCCGCACATCCAGCGGCAATGGCGGAATAGGGATCGACGCCCGAGCTGCCGACCGCTCTCACGGCACTGGTCGAACAGTTCTGCTCGTGGTCGGCATGGAGAATGAACAGCACATCGAGAGCCCGTTCGAAAACCGGGTTGGGTTTGTACCGCGGCTCTGTCATTTTGAACATCATTGAGAGAAAGTTGCCGGTATAGCTCAGCTCGTCGTCAGGCAAGACGTAGGGAAAACCCATGCTGTGCCTGAAACTCAGCGCCGCAAGCGTCGGAATCTTCCCGATAAGCCTGCGGACCTGTAGTTTCCGGGAATCCTCGTGGCTGACATCCTTGGCATCGGGATAAAAAGTAGAGAGCGCGCCTATAGTTCCCACGAGGATTCCCATCGGATGGGCATCGTAACGGAAACCATCCATGAACACCCTCATGTTGGAGTGGGTCAGGGTATTGTGCCGGATATTGTAGGTCCATACCGCAAGGCGCTCCCTGTCGGGAAGCATCCCCTTGATGAGCAGGTAGGCTGTTTCGAGGAACGTACTTTTCTCTGCAAGCTGCTCGATCGGATATCCACGGTAACGAAGGATACCTTTATCACCATCGATATAGGTGATCGAGCTCTTGCACGAGGCGGTGTTCATGAAACCCGGATCATAGCCGAGCAGGCCGAAATCATCTTCCGATACCTTGATCTTCCTGAGTTCTGAGGTCAGGATCGCACCGTTCTCGATCGGAACTTCATAGGTTTTCCCTGTACGGTTGTCAGTGATGCTCAGAGAATTTCTCGACTCTGTAGGGGCCATGATACGTACTCTCTAATGTTTGAAAAACGCTTACCTGAAACTGCATCGCGCAAGCCGGCATAGCCTAATTATATTTGTGCTCGAAATTATGAAAATCTCCGATAATACTGAGAGAAAAAAATATGGCTGCCCAAACGAAAAAAAGAAAATACTTTTTGGATATTTTGCCGGCTGTCGATACATTTACAACTCATTAACGGAGCTGTAGCTCAGCTTGGTTAGAGCGCCTGCCTGTCACGCAGGAGGTCGCGGGTTCGAGCCCCGTCAGCTCCGCAAAACACAAGAGGCTGTCACAGAAGCAAAACTGTGACAGCCTCTTGTGTTTTCTGCCGAACATCCCCGTCCGCCGGTTTTGTATGCAGGTCCTGATGACCATCCGGCTATAAGATTGATTTTCAATAGCTTAAGGATAGCTGACAAAGCAAAAGGCCACCTTTACGGGCAGCCTTTTGCTTTGTCAGCTATCCTTAAGAGACAGCCTCTGTCAAATTCAACAACAATTCCGGATCAAACCATTCACACATCAATCATCGTTTCGTTCCTTGTCAACAACTGTCAATACATGAGAAACCGGCACGCTGTTGAAACCACCGATCTTTATTGATCACACACACAACCAGCCAGATAACGGTGTTCAATGATATTGGACGATGTTATTCAGGAAACCTTGCATAAAAAATTCATTTTTATCGAACTATTTCTCAACAGACTGAAATAATACAAGATACACGAGCGGTAAATACTGCCTGATCTCTCTTTTTCATATCGGATCGTGACTGCAGGCCCAAGCCCGCAACTTTCAGGAACTCATCAAAGACAGATGAACCGGTCTCTGATGGCAGAAAATGCAACCGATCGCAATCCGGAGTCCTTGAATACGGAAAAACCAGCTGAAGAACGATCTGAGGAACAGTTCATAACCTGATGCTGCCATAGGCACCATACATGAACATCATGATATCGATAAACCACATGATTTCAGTTGCAAGCACGAGCGCATGGTACCAGCCGAGACGTTTCGGAGAATAAATCGCCAGAAGTGTTCCGGAAAGCATCCATACGAATACACCCGTCAGGACGGCGGCGCCGACAAACGGCTTCCGTTCCGGAGCAAGTTGCATTGGCGACTGGAGACCAATCGCCGGAAGGAATGCCGCAAGCATGTCGAGCAAAACGGCAAAAAACATGGCCAGGCGGGCATGGCGATCCCCTTCCGTTCTGAAAGAACGGGCTGCACCAGCCAGGAAAAGTGCGTATGCAACGATAACGAGCAGTTCGGATAGCCTTATCATCAGGACTCCCTTTTCCGGTGAAAAAAAGTTAATCGGGGAAAAATGCAGGCAACACGGTTCCGCATGAATGGCACCTGAATTACGGTAACCGGAAACGGAAAAATGATTAATCCGAACTGCTATTCATAGCGGAGCGCCTCCACAGGCTTGAGCTCGGCAGCCTTGCGTGCGGGCCAGAGCCCGAAGAACAGGCCGGTCACGACCGAAAAGACACTGGCGAGCAGGATGGAGTATATCGACGTCTGCACCGCCCAGCCGGCAAAATATGAGAGAAGCAGGGACATGCCTATCCCGATGAGAATACCGATAATACCCCCGCTGATCGTCATGCTGACCGATTCGACAAGGAACTGCAGCATGATGTCGCGTTTACGGGCACCCAGTGACTTGCGCAAACCGATCTCCCTTGTTCGTTCCGTAACGGAAACAAGCATGATGTTCATGATGCCGATGCCGCCGACAACGAGCGATATGGCAGCAATGGAGCCGAGCAGCAGGCTCATGGTCTGCGTCGTGCTGGTGAGCATCTGCTGGATTTCGGTCATATCCCTGATATTAAACGAATCATCATCATCCTTGAGGTGATGGTTCTTGCGGATCAGGGCATCGATGGTCGATTTTGCATCCTGCATCAGGGCCGGATTCGAAACCTCGACAAAAATGCCGCTGAGATAATCCTTGCCGAGCACACGGTACATCGCCGTGGTGACCGGAACCATAACTACGTCATCCTCGTCGCGGGGCCCGGAAAACCCTTTGGGAGGGGCTACTCCGATCACCTTGAAATTGATTCTGTTGACCTTGATGATTTTACCGATGGGATTGGTATTGCCGAAAAGCTCTCTGATGACCGTCACACCGACGATGGCGACTTTTTCCCTCGAATGTATCTCCTCCAGGGTGAACCACCTGCCTATCGCAGGGATAGTGGATCTCATGATTCCATAATCATATCCGACTCCGTTGATGCTGGTGCTCCAGTTCTTGTTTTCATATACGACCCGGACATTGCCTCCGATATTCCCGTCTGCATGTTTAACCATTGAAGAAAGCTTCGTGATATCATCGACATCCTTGAAAGTAAAACGCGCAACGGCCCCGGACCCTTGTGCGGCTCCATGAAACATGGATGATCCGCCTCGAATGGAAAGCATGTTGGAACCCATCGATTTGAGCTGTTCCTGCATCGAGGCCTTCGCTCCCTCACCAAGTGCAAGCATGGCGATCACCGAAGCTACACCGACAAGAATGCCGAGCATGGAGAGGAAAGAACGCATCTTGTTGGCCAGAATAGCCTGGAAGGCCTGCGCCATGAATCCCGTGAACCGGGCATCTTTCCATACAACGACTTTGCCCCGCATCATGGAATTGAAATCGCTCTCCGTCATGGCCGCAACAGCAGCAGCCTTATGCCCCCTGCGCTCATCCGACACGATCCGGCCGTCGCGCATCGAAATGACCCGATCGGCATACGCTGCAATCTCGTTCTCATGGGTTACCATGATGATGGTCTTCCCCTCTCCATTGAGGCCCTTGAGGATTTTCATGATCTCCGCGGAATTCTTCGTATCGAGGTTTCCGGTAGGCTCATCGGCAAAAATGATCAACGGGTCCCGGACAAGAGCCCTGGCGATGGCGACACGCTGCTGCTCGCCCCCGGAAAGCTGGTTCGGAGTATGGTCGACCCGTTGTTCAAGACCGACAAGGGCGAGGCGCCTGACGGCCTCCTCACGGAAATTCCCGTTCAGGCCGCTGTAGATGTGCGGAAGGCGGACATTTTCGACGATACTCATGCGCTTGAGCAGGTGAAACTGCTGAAACACGAAGCCGGCGACATTGTTGCGCAAACCAGCCTGTTCGTCGTCCGAAAGTTTGCTGACATCGTGACCGAACAGGTAATAATCCCCCCTGTCAGGGTTATCGAGAAGCCCGAGAATCTGGAGCAGAGATGATTTGCCTGATCCGGACGGCCCCATGATCGCGATAAACTCTCCCTGTTCGACAGTAAGCGATACACCCCGCAATGCCTGCACCGTGCTTTCACCAACTTCGTAGGTGCGGTAGACATCCCTGAGTTCAAGAAATGGTTTCATCTTGTCCGCGATGGAGGCCGTTTCGGCATAAAAGGATTCGAGCCTCCGTTTTTGGTTGGAAGAACAAACGTCGTATCGGGCATCATTACAACCGTGTTTTCGGTTATGCCGTCGAGAATCTCGATATTCCGGCCATCCTGTATGCCGGTTCTGACTTTCCTGTAACTGTCCGGCTGCTTTGGATTTCCTTTTTTCAGCATGACGACAGAAAAGCCATTTCTGCTCTGAACGGAACCTGCCGGCAGCAAGAGGGCGTTCACTTTCTTCTCGACGATGATGTCGATATTCGCGCTCATTCCAGATCGGTAAACGTCAGGAACGGTCTCGGGAATAATATCGACATTGTAGATATTGACATTGTTCTGCAGGTGAGATTCATAGTAGATGTGGTCCACGGTGCCATTGACCCTGATATCGGGATAGGCATCGAGACTGATCGCTGCTTTCTGGCCTACCCTGACCCTGCCGATATCGGTTTCATCGACGAAGGCCTGAACAATGAGCCGGTCGGAAAGTACAAAAAGCGAATCGCTCGTCGTAACGGTCTGGCCGGGATCTATACTCCGTACGATCACCTGTCCTGCCATGGGCGAGATGACCGCTGTTTCCTTGTACACGTTCTGCCAGTAGCTCAGTTCAGAT
>CAIYPU010000048.1 GCA_903928225.1 uncultured Chlorobiaceae bacterium | reverse complement strand
CCGATAATACCCCCGCTGATCGTCATGCTGACCGATTCGACAAGGAACTGCAGCATAATGTCGCTTTTACGGGCCCCCAGTGACTTGCGCAAACCGATCTCCCGTGTGCGTTCCGTGACGGAAACAAGCATGATATTCATGATCCCGATACCGCCGACAACAAGCGATATGGCGGCAATGGCTCCAAGCAGCAGGCTCATGGTCTGGGTCGTGCTGGTGAGCATCTGCTGGATTTCGGTCATATCCCTGATGTTGAACGATTCATCGTCGGCCTTCAGATGATGGTTTTTCCTGATGAGCGCATCGATCGCGGATTTTGCCTGCTGCATATATGCCGGGTTCGATACTTCGGCGTATATGGTGGAAAGATAGTCTTTTCCGAGCACCCGGTACATCGCTGTCGTGACGGGAACCATAACCATGTCATCCTCGTCCCTCGGGCCGGAAAATCCTTTGGCGGGAGCGATGCCGATAATGGTGAAATTTATCCTGTTGATCTTGATTGTCCTGCCGATAGGATTGGTATTGCCGAAAAGCTCCCTTACCACCGTCACACCGACAATGGCCACTTTCGCCCTCGCCTGGATTTCCTCACGGGTGAACCACCTGCCGACGGATGGCAGTGCGGCGCGCATGGTACCGTACTCGTAACCGACACCGCCCATGTTTGTGCTCCAGTTCCTGTTTTCATGAACGAGCCGCACACTGCCGCTCACTCCACCGACGGCGTTCTTCACCAGGGGAGTGATTTTGGCGATATTATCGACATCGTTGTAGGTAAACCGGGCAACGGCACCAGACCCCTGGGCCGCACCATGGAACATCGACGACCCCCCCATGATGGCAAGCATGTTGGAGCCCATCGATTTAAGCTGTTCCTGCATTGCTCTTTTCGCGCCCTCTCCAAGTGCGAGCATCGCGATGACCGAAGCTACACCGACAAGGATGCCAAGCATGGAAAGGAAGGAACGCATCTTGTTGGCGAGTATGGCCTGGAATGCCTGGACCGTGAAGCCGATAAACCGACGGTCCTTCCAGAGCGATCCCGTCCTGCCGCCGAGGGTATCGATATCGCTCTCCGTGTATGCTGCAACAGGGCTCGAGGCGCCGGCCCGTCGTTCATCCGAGACGATCTGGCCGTCGCGCATGGTGATTACCCGCTTTGCAAAAGTTGCTATCTCGGGCTCATGGGTCACCATGATGATGGTTTTTCCCTTCTCATTCAGCTCCTGGAGGATCTTCATGATTTCGAGGGAATTTTTCGTATCGAGGTTTCCGGTAGGTTCATCGGCAAAAATGATCAACGGGTCCCGGACAAGAGCCCTGGCGATGGCTACACGCTGCTGTTCGCCCCCGGAAAGCTGGTTCGGGGTATGCCCGATCCGGTTTTCCAGCCCGACGAGCGCAAGCCGTTTTTTCGCCTCTTCGGTAAAATTGCCGCTCAGGCCGCTGTAGATATGGGGAAGCCTGACATTGTCGACGATGCTCATGCGCTTGAGCAGGTGGAACTGCTGGAACACAAACCCCGCTACGTTATTGCGCAATCCGGCCTGTTCATCGTCCGACAAGGTATTGACATCGTGGCCGAGGATGTAAAACTCCCCTTTGTCCGGATTGTCGAGCAAACCGAGGATCTGCAGGAGCGATGATTTCCCGGATCCGGATGGGCCCATGATGGCGATGAACTCACCCGATTCTACGGTAAGGGAAACCCCCCGCAGCGCCTGCACCGTGCTTTCACCTATCCGGTAGGTACGGTAGACATCCCTGAGCTCAAGAACGGGCTTCATTTTTTCTGCGATGGTGAACGTTTTGGCATGAAAGGGTTGGACCCGCCTTTTTTCGTCGGCAGCACAAACGTGGTGTCGGGCATCAGCACTACGGTGTTTTGCTCCAGCCCTTCGAGGATTTCGGTGTTCTGGCCATCCTGAAGCCCGGTCCTCACCGTCCGGTAAACCGGCTTCCTGTCCGATGCGGCATTCTTCAGCATGACGACAGTGGCTCCATTCCTGTTCTGCAGCGCCCCGGAAGGCACAAGCAGTACATTCCGCTTCTCGGAAACGATAATGTCGATATTTGCGCTCATCCCGGAACGGTAGACATCGGGAACGGTCTCGGGGATGATATCGACATAATAGATGCTCACATTGTTCTGCAGATGCGATTCGTAATAAATGTGGTCAACAACACCGTTCACCCTGATTTCAGGGTAGGCGTCGAGCCCGATGACCGCCGTCTGCCCCAACTTCAGTTTCCCGATATCGGTTTCATCCACGTATGCCTTGACGATCAGCCGGTCGGAAAGTACAAAAAGCGAATCGCTCGTCGTAACGGTCTGGCCGGGATCTATACTCCGTACGATCACCTGTCCTGCCATGGGCGAGATGACCGCTGTTTCCTTGTACACGTTCTGCCAGTAGCTCAGTTCAGAT
>CAIYPU010000047.1 GCA_903928225.1 uncultured Chlorobiaceae bacterium | reverse complement strand
CCGCAACAAATTCTTTACATCATCCAATTCATCCGATCTGTTTCGACAGTTCTTATCTCCAGTAATCAGGGGGCAATCCGGTGCTTAATGCTTAATATGCTATACCCATAATGATATAGGTGGTGGATAATGATATGGAAAGATGCTTGATAGGGTATAAAATATATGTATTTATGTCATGGTAGTCCTATATCGGGTATAGTGTATGTATTTGAGTAAGTAAGAAAAGCCTCAAGACATTCAGGTATGCTTGATTTACGGTATTGGTCTCATCCTCTCCTGCCTTGAAGGATATCGTCCCGAGAAAAGTCCGAAATGAGTGTCGTCCCCAAATTCTTTGCACGCCGGTAACGGATAGTTCGCGGGATCAGCTGTTGATTACCCTGCATAGACCTCTGTCCCTGCAACGCTTCAAGCTGCCTGGAGCCGGTTGCACACTGAATGGCGCGAGCGGATGCTCACCGGAACAATCCCATCCTTGACATGACGCTCATCATTCCGGTATCGTGATCGACTGCTCGTAAAGATTTTCTCAAACAGAACGATTTTTGATTACCTTTATAAGAACTGAAAAAATCGAGTGATTATGGGGGATAACTTTGCGGAGACAGGTGCTGCGATAATCGGCAAAGCTGTTTTAGCTGCAGCCGAGTTCAGCCAGTTTACCCAGGTGCAGACCGATGCGGTGGTCGAGGCAGTTTTCCGTGCCGGTTTCGCCAACAGGGTCAGGCTGGCCAGAATGGCCCGTGAGGAAACCGGAATGGGCATCTGGGAGCATAAAGTGATCAAGAATGTGCTGGGCTCTCAATTAGTGTACGAAAGCATAAAGGATGAAAAAACGGTGGGGGTCATCTCCTCGGACCCGAAAACGGGAATAACGGAGATCGCCCAGCCCCTTGGTCCGGTACTGGCAGTAATTCCGGTGACCAATCCTACCTCGACCGTACTTTATAAAATTCTCATCTGCCTGAAATCGAGGAACCCGATCATTATCAGCGCTCACCGGGGGGCCGCCAGGTGTTGCGCAGAGACCGTCAGGATATGCTGTGAAGCGGCAACAGCGGCAGGAGCACCGGAAGATTGCATCCAGATATTGCCATCGGGAAACAGGGAGTTCACCCAGGCGATGATGTCCCATCCTAAAATCGCCCTGATCCTTGCAACCGGCGGGACAGGGCTGGTGAAGGCGGCATACAGCAGCGGCAATCCGGCGATCGGGGTCGGTCCGGGAAACGTCCCGGTTTTTATCGATGTCAGTGCCGATATTCCTTTCGCCGTCAGCAGCATCATATCATCAAAAACATTCGACAACGGGATGATCTGTGCAAGCGAACAGGCTGTTGTCATGGAAAAGTCCATTGAAACAGAGGTTCGCAGGGAGTTTGAACGGCAGCACTGCCATTTTCTGCCGGATGAGGATATCCGAAAAGTCGAAAAGGTGGCGATCGTCCCTGAAACCGGCGGCATGAATCCCTCCATTGTCGGCCAGCCTGTCCGGGTGATTGCTGAGCGGGCGGGAATTTCCGTGCCGTCCGGCACACGCATTCTTGTAGCCGAACTTGAAGGGATCGGCTCCGGTTATCCGCTTTCGGTCGAAGTCCTGGCACCAATCCTCGCCTATTATCGTGCAGTGAGCTACCCGGATGCCATCAACCATTGTATCGATCTGAACTATCTTGGGGGCATCGGGCACACCGCGTGCATTTATTCCAACAACGAGCAGCACATCCTCGAATTCTCCCAGCTGATGAACGCTGGACGGATTCTCGTGAATACCCCGACATCACAGGGGGCTGTCGGGTATTTCCATAACAGCCTGCCGCCGTCCCTGACGCTGGGCTGCGGAACCGGAGGTAAAAACATCACAACGGAGAACATTACCGCCAGGCACCTGATCAACATCCAGCGTGTTAGCCGGCGAAAGCCAAACCAGCTCTGGTCCGGATTCGATTCGTCGAAATATTTCGATGAAACCCTGTCGGACGATGATATCCTGAAGGACTACTATAAAAACCATTGACCCTGCGCCATGCTGACTTTTCGATACGAAGCCGACGGAGCGGCGATTATACTGACCTTTACGGGGAAACTGGATAGCGTTGCCGTGTCCGGCATCACCGAAATGATGGACAGCGAACCCCTGATGCAGAATCGGGCAGATGGCCACCGGATAGTTTTCGACCTGCATGAGGTTGATTATGTATCGTCGGCATTTATCAGGGTATGTATCAGTTCTGCACGAAAAGCGGGGAAAGGCAATTTTTCGATCACCAACTGTCAGCCATTCGTAAAAAAGACCTTCAAAATCTCCGGGCTCGACGAGATTCTGCAAATTACGTAACCGGTTTCGGTATTTCCTGTATGGCAGGATCGTGCGTTTTAATTTGGAAAAACTGACATATCATTACACCCTCAGTGAAGATTCCATACGGGTAATTTCGTTTGTTTCATAATCCTGTATTCCCCTTAAAGCACGAACGACATTCCAAGAAAAACTGCTGAAATAATGCCACCCGCTATGAGGTTCATGAACAGTCCGGCAGTCATGACGGTTTTGAGGGAGACGCGCTCGAAGCCTCCGAATGCCAGTGTGTTTGCCGGTGAAGCGAGTGGCGTCATGTATGCGGCACTTGAGGCCGTTGTGAGTGACAGCAGAAGAACCAGCGGGCTGAGCCCGGTATGGGCGGAGGCTGCGGTCATCAGCGGGGAGAGTATGACGACGATTGCCGTATTGCTGAGCAGTTCCGATGAGAACACCGCCGATAGATTGAGGGCCGGGATGAAAAGCAACGGTGTTTCAAGCGGTTCAAGCACCCTGAACAGCAGGTTTTTCACTCCGCTTACAAGGTATCCGTCGCTTTGCGGTGTTGTCGGATTGTCCCCGGCATTGAAGACTAAATAGAGCAGGGAACCGAACACAGTGACGAGCAGCAATCCGAAATATGGAATATCGAGAATGATGGTATTGATGGAGAGTATGGCGCGTCTGTTGACTGATTCGATACTTCCCGCGGGCTCGTGAAAAAGCGATGTCCAGAGAGTATTGAAGAGTTTCTGCAGAATCTTTTCAATAAAGAGATACAGTGGTGAGAGCGGAATGCGCATATGCCGTTCTATTTCCATCGATACCCTGCTGACGAGAAGCAGCGGAAATACAGCGATGAAGAACATGAGGAATGCCGCATTTTTTCGGATACCTGCATCGGTACCTTGTATTGCAGGATAGAGGAATGAGAAGAGGGCGAAGAGCGTACCGTAGCAGATGAACGAAAGATCGATCCACGAAAGAGCATAGAGCAGGGGTGGCGGTGTCAGGAAGAACTGGGTTCCGGAGAGGAGCGTAATGAACGCCATGTTGATGGCAAAAAACAACAACGCCCGGTGAGGGAGGCGAGGCGCATCTGGGCTTTCAGGAGAGAAAAGCGCCTTATCACTGCAGTTCCGGGCTGTCCGCAAAATGATCTCCCGTCCGGCGGCGATAATCGCAAGCGAAGCAGGGAGGCCAACCATAAGCCAGGAAAAGAAGTTCACCGTTTCCCGGTTTTCGATTCTGTAGAACTCAAGCAATCCGACGGCGAAGGCATTGAGCGGATTGCCGGTCAGGGAGGCGAGCCCTCCGGTGGTGGCGCCGAAGGTCAGGGCAAGATAGAACATTGTCGAGATCTCCTTTTTCGATACCGTATCCGTGATGAATCCTGTCAGACGGTGGATGACCGGCAGCAGGGCGAGAACGACGATTGTATTGGAAAGGAATATCGAAAGGGTGTAGGAAATCAGAAGGACCATGGTCAGCATGGAACGGACCCCCGTTCCTCCATGCCGCATCAGAAATGCGATAAGCCGGAAATGGGTATTTCTTGCAATGAGCACCTGCGAGAGCAGAAAACCTGTTATGAGTATAATGACGTTCTGGAGCAGGGACATGGGATGATCATCTTTTTGACAATCGGGTCAAATGGCGTTATGTCCTGCAATTTACGTTCCGTTCAGGATTTTTATTGTTCGGGCATCAAAAAGTCGCAGGAAAATCCATGTGGCGGTACTGTCATGCAGCAATGAAGCGCAGCGGCATGAAACCATTGCCTGACGTAGCCCGATACGGATTCTTCACTTCGTTCAGAATGACCGGAAAAGACAGCAAGGCATGAGCACGGAGTTTGTAATGAAACATCGGTGTCATCCTGAACGGTGCAATGCAGGGTGAAAAGTCCGTATCAGTAGTAGTAATCAGTGGTGAGCTTGCGGGTGAAGCGGTTCATGGCATAGTTCACGAACCAGACCCAGTTGAACGGTTTGCCCTTCATGCGCTTCATGATCGAGCTTCCCTTGTAAACCTCCTTCTGCAGCTTCACGAAGTTCTCGAGCAGCTTCTCGCCGCTCATCCTCTTCGGCTCGAACATGTAGTGGTAGGTATCGTACTTGTCCCAGTCGAAATGGCGGATGCGGGGCTTCATCTCGTCGAAGTAGGGCGTTCCCGGGAACGGGGTGACCAGCGAGAAGACCGGAAACTCGATCTGGTTCTTCATGATGAAGTCGTAGGTGAGCTGGAAGCTCTCCTCGGTGTCGTTGTCGAAACCGAACATGAAATACCCCTGGATCGCGATCTTGTTTCTGTGGAGGTTGCCGACCACTTTTTCGTAGTTGCCGATGCGGTTCGAGCCCTTGTGCAGGGTTTTCAGGGTTTCGGGATTGAGCGATTCGAAGCCGATGCTCAGCAGGTCGCATCCGGAACGTCCGGCCAGCTCTGCGATTTCGGGTTTGTCGAGGAAGTTCATCGAGATGTTCGCGTTCCAGCGGACGCCAAGCTTCGCCATCTCTTCGAGCAGGGTGGTGAAATACTGCGGACGGAAGCTGATGTTGTCGTCCATGAACGAGAAGCTCACCTTCTGTTTGCCAAGCCTGTCCTGATGGTAGCGCATCTCCTCGAGCACACGCTCCATTTCGCGGTAGCGGTAGTTCTTGCCGTAAATGGTGGGCGTAGTGCAGAAGTTGCAGCCAACGGGGCATCCTTTCGTGGCGAGGATGGGAATGAGCGCGCTGTATTTTTTCGCGTTTTTCGAGTTCAGGGCGTAGCTGAAATCCGGGCGCATCATCTCGTGCATGGGCCTGAGCGCCGAGGCGCGGTAGACCCGTTTCATGGTGCCCAGCAGGACGTCCGAGGCAAGTTCGTCCCAGATGGATTCGATTTCGCCGTACACCACGCTCGTGCAGTGTTCCGAGGCTTCATCATGCAGCATGGTCGGGTGCACGCCCCCGAGGATCACGATTTTGCCCTGTTTCAGGGCAGCGTCGCCGATTTTGTATGCCTTGGTCGCGTTGAGGGTCCTTGAAGTGATCGCAATCACATCGTAACCGGAAAAATCTTCGGGCATGGGTTCGCCGAGCCGTTCGTCGATGAAGGTGACATCGAACAGTTCACCGACAAGGGTAGCCACCATGATGAGGTTCAGCGGCATGCTCACCGTACCGGAATCCACCATCATGCTCGTGCCGCTTTTCGGCTGGACGAGCAGCCACTTCCTGCGGGATTTCTGCTGTGCGGCAAGCTTTTTGAGATGGTCCTCGGAGGCGGGGATGATCGATGATACGACAGGTTCTGTTGGTGATGTCGGCATACCCGGAAAACGGCAAAAAGTGTGAAAATCCTTTACAACTGAAAAACAAGGTATGAAAAGTTTTTCAAAAAAACCGGCTGGCGCCTGAAAAAATCAACAGCTGCGGGCCTGTCCGGACGGGCTACTTTTTCAGTACCGCGACCGTGAAACGGCTTACGCAGGTCAGCTTGCCTTCGTCGTTCGTGATGCGGATGTCCCATACCTGCGATGCCCTGCCGAGATGCAGCGGTCGCGCGGTCGCATAAACGAAACCGCTCCTGACGGGGCGCAGGTGGTTCGCGTTGATCTCCTGGCCGACGATATAGAAGTTTTCGCGATCGACGCAGTAAGAAGCGGCAATGCTCCCGACCGTTTCCGCAAGCGCGAGCGAAGCTCCGCCGTGCAGGATGCCGATGCGCTGGATGGTCCGGTGATCGACGGGCATTTTCGCCGTCATGAAATCGGGGCCGACCTCGGTCATTTCGATGCCCAGGTGTCGGGCCATCTGGCCTTCGATGATCTGGGACTCGTTTACCTCTTCGGCGGTGACAGGGGAGAAGAATATCGATGAAGGGGCCATGGTGCCGAATGTTCTTCCTGGAATGAATTGAAGAGAAGGAAGGATTTGAGAGCGGGTGACGAGATTCGAACTCGCGACATTTTGCTTGGGAAGCAAACACTCTACCAACTGAGTTACACCCGCTTTCGATTGTGGTGAGAGAGGGAGTTGAACCCTCGACCTCAGGGTTATGAATCCTGTGCTCTAACCAACTGAGCTACCTCACCAGATTCGGGCTTCTAATATACAACAGCGCAACAAATAAACAAATCGGAGCCGGGATTTATTTACTGCCAGGGAACGGTCATTTTGCCGAAGCAAGCTGTCCGTATATCGCATCGGCAATCGGGATGTCCTCGGGCGTGGTTATTTTGATGTTGTGGTATCCCGTTTCGAACACCCTGATCTGCTGTTCCGGGAAAAACCGTTCCACCAGTGCGGCATCGTCGGTTGCATACCACGCTTCCAGCTCTGCCTGCTCATGTGCCTGCATCAGGAGAGAGGAGCGGAACCCCTGGGGTGTCTGGACCTGCAGGAGGCGGCTCCTTTCAAGTGTTTCACCGAAAAATTCAGGGTCCTGGCCGATATATTTGATAGTGTCTTTTGGTTTTGTCGCCGGAACGCATGCACCGTATTCCTGCGAAAGCCTGGAAATTTCATCGATTTCCCATGGCTGGATGAACGGTCGGGCGCCGTCATGGACCAGTATCGTGTCCGGGTGGATACCGGTGCTGCGCATTTCTTTTCCGATTGCCCTGATGCAGTTGTTCACCGAATCCTGGCGCTCCTTTCCGCCTTCGATAACCGCTTTCACCTTGCCGAACCCGGAAGTAGCGGCCATCTCGTTCAGGAGCCCGATATTTTCCTGTTTGGTGGCGATGTAGACGGCAGATATCGAGGATGCCCTTTCGAAAGCATTGAGCGTATGCCAGATGACGGGGAACCCTCCGATTTCAAGAAGCTGTTTGCTCAGGCCGTCCCTGAGCTGCATCCTTTTGCCGATGCCGCTTGCCGCGATGATGGCGATGGAATTCATGGTGAAGGCCGATATCGTTGCCGGTTAATAAATAAACATGGCATCCCCGTAGGCGAGGAACTGGTAATCGCCTTTCAGCGCTGTCTTGTATGCTTCCATGAGCAGACGGTGCTCCGCGAAAGCGCTTACGGCCATGAGCAGCGTCGTTTCAGGCTGCTGGAAATTGGTGATGAGCGCATCGGTCACCTTGAACTGGTATGGAGGATAGATGAACTTGTCGGTCCATCCCCGGCCGAACTTGATCTTGCCGTCAACCGTCGCGTTCGCTTCGAGCACGCGGCAGGTTGTCGTTCCTACGGCAATGACCCTGCCGTGCTTGTGCATTTTCGCCTCGTTGATCTCCATTGCCGTCTGGTAGGGAATGTTGAAATATTCCGAATCCATCTTGTGCTTGGAGACATCCTCGACCTCGATGGCATTGAAGGTGCTCAGGCTGGGGTGCAGGGTGACGGGAAGTATCTTGACACCCATTTTCTGGATTTTCTGCAGGAGGGGCATCGTGAAATGCAATCCTGACATGGGCGCCACGACCGCTCCGGTCTGGTTGCCGTAGACGGTCTGGTAATCCTCCTTGTCCGATTCGCGTGCCGGTCTGGTGAAATAGGGGGGCAGCGGAACGGTGCCGATCCTTTCGACAAGGCTGAAAACATCGATATCCGGGTTGAGGAACCGGATGGTCCTGCCGCGTGATGTGGTGTTGTCGACCACTTCGGCCACGACATCCTCCTCGAAGTAGATTTTGTTGCCGACCCTCACTTTCCGGGCGGGATCGACCAGGACATCCCAGAGTCCGGCTTCCTTGTTCAGCACCCTGAGCAGGAAAACCTCGATTTTGGCATCGGTTTTTTCCTTCTGCCCGAAAATTTTTGCAGGGAATACCCGGCTGTTGTTCAGAACCAGCAGATCACCCTTTTTCAGGTATGAAGTGATATCCTCGAAAACCTTGTGCTCGATCTCTTTTTTCCGGCGGTTCAGCACCATAAGCCTGCACTTGTCACGGGGCGATGCCGGCTCGTCTGCGATTTTGGTCTTTGGCAGGGTATATCGGAAGTTTGACAGGCGCATGTGGAATAGCTATAAGGTCAAAAGATATAAAACTTCAAAATAACGCTGAAAAACGCAAATGATACAAAAAAATGAAGGTTTCGTTTCCCGAAACCTTCATCGTGAGATTGGTCAGGCTGAATGGTAGGCGATGCCGTTCTTCAGGGTGATATGCCTGCCGACGACGCACGCCGGAAGTTCCTGTTCTTCAGATTCGACAAGGGTCACCTCTACACCCTTCTTCCTGATGACGATCGAGTACCTGTTCCTGCGGAAGCAGACGCTGAGCCTGAGCTCTTTCCAGTGCTCGGGCAGGTTGGGGTGGACATTCAGCTGCTCGTTGTAGAATGAGATGCCTGCGAAATACCTCATGACCGTATCGATCGTGCCTGCCATGACGCCGCAGTGGATGCCTTCCTGGGTGGTCCCGCCCTGTGTGTCGAGGATGTCGCTCTTCAGCGCTTCCATGAACCACTTCCATGCGGTATCGTGGCCGTCCTGCAGGTAGCTCGATATGATGCAGTGCACCACCTTGCTCAGGGTGGAGCCGTGGCTGGTCCTCGGTTCGTAATAGGCGTAGTTTTTCCTGACGAGAGTGAAGGCGTCGGGCACATTGTAGCCGTTTTTCTGGAGCATCTCGGCAACCTCTCCGGGAGAAAGTGCGTAGAAGGTCATCAGCACATCGGGCTGCTTGGCGACCTTGTAGTTGTCCGGCGTGTCTCCCTCGGCCTTGAGGATGCGGTCCATGCGGTGGATGTTGCCGTACCTCGACAGGTAGTGGCTCCAGTCGAGCTCCTTGAGCTTCATGTAGCCGTCGAACTGTTCGATGATGCCCTCGCTGTCCACAAGGATGTTCATGTTGCTGCTGATATCCTTCCACTGGCTCAGTTCGTCGTACCCGAGGTGGATTTTGGTAATCAGGTGCCTCAGGACCGCCGGATCGATTTTTTCGGCAATTTCAGTGGCTTTCTCGAAAAGCCAGACGGCCATGATGTTGGTGTAGGCATTGTCCTTCAGGCCTTCCTTGCCACTTCCGGGCAGCGACTCGTGGAATTCGTCAGGGCCCATGACCCCTTCGATATGGTACTTGCCGGTGCCGTTCTCGTGGCTTGCGATCGATGCCCAGAAACGCGCGATCTCGAACATCAACTCCGCACCGTATTCGTTGAGGAAATCGATATCGTCCGTGTCGTATATGTATCGCCAGACGTTGTAGAACACCGCGATGGAAACGTGGCGCTGCAGGCAGCTGAGGTCAGGCCCCCATGTTCCGCTCTTCGGGTTGTAGTGGATGATCTGGGTGTCTTCCCTGCCGTCGTCGGCGGTCTGCCAGGGGAACATCGCCCCCTTGTAGCCGTGCTCCCTTGCGTATTCCCTCGCAGCGTCCAGCCTGTGGTAGCGGTAGAGGAGGAGCGCCTTTGAAATATCCGGGAAGTGGCGGTTGAAGAACGGGAGGATGAATATCTCGTCCCAGAAAATATGGCCGCGGTACGATTCGCCGTTGAGGCCTCTTGCTGGCATGCCTGCATCGATGCCTGGATTGTGCGGGGATGCGGTGCAGAGCAGGTGGTAGCTGTGGAGCCTCAGGACCTTCTGGCTGAACCTGTCGCCCTCTACAATGATGTCCGCCTTTTTCCAGAGGGTTTCCCACGCGTCGTTGTTTGCGGCTAAAAGCGTTTCGAATGACGCAGCCTGTTCGAGGGTGAGCCTGGCCTCTTTGATGCAGCCCGTGCTGCCGAGGTCGTGCGAGGTATGGATAGCGACGATTTTTTCGATCGTGCAGCTTTTGTCCGGGTTAAGCGGAACCTCGAACAGTTCGCCGACGCAGCGTTCCTCGCAGATCGGCGTGCGTGCAACTTCCTCGGGTTTACCGTGTGAAACGACGCGGGTTCTGGCGGCGGTCACGATATCGTATCCGGATACACTGGTGGCTACGTGCAGCATCATCGTGCCGTTTTCGCTCATGCCGTCGCAGTGGACCAGGTGGTCGCTCGAAAGTTCATTGTACCTGGCGACGCCCTTGTTTTCAACCTTGCCGTCTATAGCGGTGCGGAACTCGACGAGCGCGCTCCAGTTTACCGGCCTCAGGGTGAATTTCAGGGCGCAGAGATGAGGGTTGTCCATGCTCGCGAACCTGCGGCTGCCGATCCTCGAAATCCTTCCAAGGTTGTCCTGGATGACGATTTCCCGTTCCATCACTCCGTTGCGGAAGCAGAGGTTCTGGCGGTAGCTCAGGATTTTCTGCTCGAACGGGTTGATGAACTCCCCGCCGCCGATCCTGAACTCGACGGGCAGCCAGTTGGGATTGTTGACGAAATCGTTGTTGAAGATGGTCTGGCCGTGCACATCGGAAGGCAGCCTGTTGAAAATGCCTGCGATGTAGGTGCCCGGGTAGTGGTACTGGGAGCAGGAGACCCCTTCATATGCGCCACGGACTCCGAGATAGCCGTTGCCGATGGCGGTGAGGGTCTCGCGGAGTTTTTCGTCTTTCGGCGAAAAGTCGGTATACGTGAGGTTCCAGCCGTCGAAGTCAAGGCCGTCGCTGAACCATTTTTCAATCTCTTCGATAGTTATTTCACCGAGGTCCCTGACCACGATATCAGCTCCCTGCTCGCGGAGCTTCGATCCCTCGATCTCGCGGGCGATGCCGAGCACGAGGCCGAAATTGCCTCTCGCGCCTGCCTGTACGCCGGAAATGGCGTCTTCGACGACCACGCACTCGTGCGGTTCGAGGCCGAGGTTCCTGGCGGCGGTCACGAAAATATCCGGGTTGGGCTTGCCTTTCAGGCCGAGTTCGATGGAAACCTCGCCGTCGACGCGGGTTTCGAAGAGGTGTTCGAGATTGGCGAGCTTCAGGATGAGCTGGCAGTTGCGGCTCGAGGAAGCAATACCGATCCTGATCCCTTTCGCGATCATTTCCTTGATGAGGTTGACCGAAGTGTGGTAAATCTCGGGGCCTTCCTTGATGAGGATTTCGGTGAAGAGGATGTTTTTCCTGTTGCCGAGTCCGCAGATCGTTTCCTTTTCCGGAATGTCATCAAGCTCGCCGAACGGCAGCTCGATGTCGCGAGATTCGAGGAAGCTTTTCACCCCTTCCATACGGGGTTTTCCGTCAACATATTTGTGGTAGTCGTGGACAGGATCGAAAGGTACGAACGGTTCGTTGTTGACTTCGGCGTAATCTTTCAGGAAATAGTTGAACATCGACTCCCAGGCAAGACTGTGCACCTTTGCCGTACCGGTTATCACTCCGTCGAGATCGAAGATTGCGCCTTTGAAAAGATTGCTCATAAGGGTAAATAAGAGATTTGCATGGTTGAAACAGTTTAGAGCGACAGCAGGCCGAGTATGGTCAGCAGGATGTCGGGGTAGGGCACGGTATAGCTGTTGGGGCAGATCTCCTGCACCTGTTTTTTCAGCTTCTCGTCCCTGGTCACGAAAATGGTCCAGACATCGTCGAACATTTCCATGGCTTTTTTAAGCATGGGAATGTCGGAAGGCGTGTCGCCACAGACAAGGTTGGGACCGGCATGTTTTTCCAGGTCCAGTTTGCCGCTGATGAAGGAAAGGCCGTCACCCTTGTCGAAATCCTTGATGGTTGATTCGCCGGTTTTCATGTCGATGGTGAGGATGATCTCGATATCGAGACCGGTATCCTCTATCCTGAAATTGCGGCCGGTCGGGTCGATTTCCCGGACGATGCTTTTGACTTTTTCCAGGAAAGCCCGAGATTCCTCGTCCTTGATGGAGCGGCTGATGTCCTGCCTGGCGACCGTGGTCTGACCGAACTTGATCTGCAGCGCGGAACCGATGAAGTTGAACTTCTCGAAATTCGGGTCCTGCAGCAGCACCAGCATGCGGTTGTTCAGCAGGCGGATCATCTTCTGCTTGGCCTCGTCGATCGGAAAGCTGTTGAATTCGCCGTCGAGGTCGATGAACTCCCTTCCTTTCGAGCCCGCATAGACAAACGTGTTGCTCGGGTTGATGGAGACGTTCAGGATTCCGAAATCCTTCAGCGGGGCTGATGTGATGATGATCGGGAACCTGCAGCAGTTTTTTGCGAAACGGGTGAGGAATACCGAATTGTAGATCGGCTGCACCGACGAACGGTAACGGCCGCAGTAGTTGTTGGTCGTGCCGTCCCGGTCGGTGATGAACGCGTTGAAGTGCTTTCCTCTCAGGAGGTTGAAGCCCTGGTTCACAAAAAGCCGGAAGTCGGGAATGAACTTCGCAAGGTAATCGATGAACTTGTCTTCGCCGTATTCCAGGTAGTAGATGTCTTTCTGAAGCTCCCGGATTTCATAGGTGAGGTCCACCTCGATCTGCTTCTTGCCGTCGAGGCGCAAGAGCCTGTGGCCAGTGTCGTCGTCGATGTAAATCGTTTCAAGGGAATACAATGCGTTCTTCAGCGACTCGATGACCGACTGTCCGACGGTTCGCTGCTTGATGATGTTCTTGACGACAGGTTCCCTCAGTTCGCGCGTTTCAGCCTTCAGCTGGTAAAGTTCTTTCAGTGTCCTGATGTCCTGAAGCGTAATCGGGTTCGTGCAGGTGTTCAGCTCTCGTTCTTTCAGAATGGTTTCATGCATGCGCTGTCTGTAGGGAAGTGACGATGATGTAATATGACCTTTAATTTAAGCAAAATCTTTCCAAATGCCGTGGGAATGTAAAAAATTAACCTGCTCTTAAAAATAAAGGGGAACGGCCTGATTTTTTTGACTGAAAGGGGTTTGTCTGTTTCAATGCCATACCGGCTAAAAATGTTTTTAAAGATTGAACCGGTCCGTGAGGATTCCGGTAATCCGTTTATGAATGGCATCGGGCGGTTCGATCGCTTCGAGGCAGGCGAACCGGTTTTTTTCGAGCGCTATGGTTTCCAGGTAGCCTGCCCGGACTTTCCGGTAGAATTCCAGCCCGGAGCGTTCCATCCGGTCAAGTTCGCTGTTGTCGAATGCGATGGGAATTGATTTTTCGGAAAATTTTCGCATCAGGGCGGCTTCCGGTTCGATATCGAGGAAGAACGTGATGTCGGGAACGAGGCCGCAGGTGGATATGGCTATGATCGAGCGAAGCATGTCGAGGTCGAGACCTCGGCCGTAGCCCTGGTATGCGGTTGTCGAGTCGTAGAACCGGTCGAGAATGACCGTTTTGCCAGATTCAAGGGCCGGAATGATCACCTGCTGGACAATTTCGGCGCGGCTCGCGGAAAAGAGAAGCAGTTCGCCGAGCGGCGTTATCTCCCCGCTGCTTTCGAGCAGCAGGCTGCGGATGCTTTCCGCTGTTTCGGTTCCTCCCGGTTCCCGGAGGGAGAGTGTTTCCATGCCTTTACGGGCGAGCCAGGCGGCAAGCTTCCTGATCTGGGTGGATTTGCCCGCCCCGTCTATGCCTTCAAAAGTTATCAGCATGTCCGGGATCGGGTTCTGAACCGGAAAGGATGAAATCGGTCACGGTCCTGGTGAATTTTTCAGGGTATTCGAGCATCGGCGAATGTCCGCACTCCTCGAACATCACCAGCTTCGAAGAGGGCAGTTCGCTGAGGACGGTCTGCGCTATTGAAGGATCGATGTAGCGGTCGCGGTCTCCCCAGATGACCAGCACGGGTACCCTGATCTCGTCAAGTCTTTTCCTCAGTCCCGTCCGGTTGAGATCGAGCTTCAGCAGGTTGCGGTTCAGCGCCATGACGGTGTCGAAGGCTTCGGGGTCCCTGGCCATGTCGAGGTTCTTGCGGTAGGAGTGCTCGTTGACGTTGCTGGTATCGTGGAAGGCCGAGGCGAACATCCTGGAGGAAACATTCTCGGCTGTGATGATTTTTTTCAGCACTTTTCTGACGCCGGGCAGGCTGATGCCCCTGACAAAAGACGGGACGTGGAGGAACCCGTCGGTATTGCTCAGGACAATGCGGCTGTAAGTGCCGGGATTGAGCAGGGTGGAAGCGATCAGGTATTTGCCACCCATGGAGTGTCCCGTGGCATAAAGCTGTCCGCCGATGCTGCCGGTCTTTTCGAGGAACTCCCGGATCAGTGAGGAGTAGAGTTCGAGCGAGTAATCCTTTCCCTTCGGCTTGTCGGACAACCCGAACCCGAGCAGGTCGAAGGCAATTACCCTGAACGATCGGGAAAGAAGAGGAATGACCTGTTCGTAGAAATCGAGTGAAGAGGAAATGCCGTGGATGAGCAGCATGGTGTGTTCCGAACCGCCCTTTTCAATATAACGGTGCCTGTGGCCGCCGAGCGTGATGTACCTGTCCTGTACCGCCATGGTGTTGATCCTGCTTTCTGTTCGCTCAATATACGACGGTTCCGTTCAAAACGGTTTCTGTTTTCTTCAGTGGGGCTGGCCTGCAGGGCGGATCAGGATATCGTTCACGTCGACGTGGGGCGGCTGGCTGAGGGCGAACATGACCGCACGGGCGATGTCGTCCGGCTGCAGTTCCGGGGTGCCCGGCTTCTGCAGGTTCTCCCAGAAAGGGGAATCGACCACCCCGGGCTCGACCAGGGTGACGCGTACGCCCCTTCCGGCCATTTCATTGCGAATGGCATGGGCCATGCCGGTCACGGCCCATTTCGTTGCTGAATAGAAGTTCCTGATGGAGGTCACGTGTCCGACGACCGATCCGGTCAGAAGGAAATGTCCGGATGTTTTCACGAGCTCCGGAAGCGTGAGCCGTGCCGTGGCAAAAGCGCCATAGACGTTCACCAGCACCATTTCCTTCCATTCCTCCGGCTTGTCGATGCCTTCGATGAATGACGATCCATTCGAAAATCCGGCGTTCGCGAACACCGCATCGATCCTCCCGAAACGTTCGAGCGTCCGCCGGACCATCTGCTGCTGCGAAGACCAGTCGGAGACATCGCAGGCGACCGCCATAGCCCTCCTGCTGCCAAGCTCTTCAGCGAGCTGTTCGAGCTTTCCTTTGGAACGTGCGGCCAGCACAACCCGGTATCCTGCTTCGACCGCACGTCTCGCAGTCGCTTCGCCGATGCCGGCGGATGCGCCGGTGATGATGAATACTTTTTCTTCCATTCCGGCTGTTTACTGTTCCGGGTTGTTGAGGACGCTGTGCCTGCGGCCGTAAAAAATGTAGATCAGCAGGCCTATGCCGAGCCAGACGATCAGCCTTAGCCAGTTTTCAGCGGGCAGCGAAAACATCAGCACCAGGCATGTCAGGATGCCGAGAACAGGAACGAGAGGCACCAGCGGGGCGCGGAAAGGACGTTCCGCTTCCGGATGTGTTTTCCTCATGATGAGCACGGCGGTACAGACGATCACGAAGGCGAACAGGGTGCCGATATTCACGAGTTCGGCAAGCAGCCGGAGGGGAAGGGCTGCCCCGAGCAGGGCGACGAAAAATCCGGTCAGGATGGTCGATTTCCAGGGTGTCCTGAATTTTTCATGGACGGCGCCGAAAAACGATTTGGGCAGCAGGCCGTCGCGGGCCATGGCAAGGAATATCCTCGGCTGGCTGAGCATCATGACGAGCAGGACGGAGGTGATGCCGGTGATGGCCCCCAGCGAAACGATGAACTGTGCCCAGCCTATGCCGACCTGTTTGAAGGCATTGGAGACCGGGGCGTCGATGTTGATCTGGTTGTAGGGAACCATGCCGGTAATGACGGCTGCGACCGCGATATAAAGCACGGTGCAGATCAGCAGGGAAGAGATGAGGGCGAAAGGAACGTCCCTGTGCGGGTTCTTGGCCTCTTCGGCATGTGTCGAGATGGAGTCGAAGCCGATGTAGGCGAAGAAGATCATCGCAGCGCCTGCGAGCACGCCGACGGGAGCGCCTTCCGAACCGGTCTCGCCGATGATCGTATGGCCGAACATGCTGAGCCCGGAAAAGCCGAACGGCGCGAAAGGCTGCCAGTTCGAAGGGTTGACGTACATCGCGCCCAGCACGATGACGAGGAGGACGATGGCGACCTTGACGATCACCATGCCGGCATTGAAACCTGCACTCTCCCTGATCCCCTTGACAAGCACCACGGTCACGAGTGCCGCGATGACGACCGCGGGAAGGTCGAACAGGGAGCCGGTAATGCTCATCACGCCCGTCGAAGGATCGAAATCGAAGGGCGCAGTCGTGAAGAGTTTCGGTATATGAAGTCCGAAAATTCCTATGAAATCCTGGAAATAGTGCGACCATCCGTGTGCTACCGTCGCCGATGCGACACCGTATTCAAGGATGAGGTCCCAGCCGATGATCCAGGCGAAGAGTTCTCCGAGCGTAGCATAGGCATAGGTATAGGCCGATCCGGCGACCGGCACCATGGAAGCGAACTCTGCGTAGCAGAGGGCGGCGAAGATGCATGCCATGCCGGCAAGGGCGAAGGACAGGGTTACGGCTGGCCCTGCCTTGTCGTGAGCGGCGACGCCGATAAGCACGAATATGCCGGTACCGATGATTGCCCCGATGCCGAGGCTTGTCAGCGCGACGGGCCCGAGCACCCTGTTCAGCCGGTGCTCGCTTTTCAGCTCTTCGATGAGCAGTGCAAGCGGTTTTTTTCTGAAACTGTTTTTCAAGTCGGTGAGCGGTTTATTGAAAGGAAACGTTTGTGAAAAACCTGCTGAAAATGTTCAGCCCCCGCTTATTGTCCGGGGAGCGCGGGGCCTGAGGAGATAATGGAAGTGCTTTCGCCGGTCCATTCCGGCAGGGATCAGTCCCTGCGGTTCATGACGTTCAGGAAATAGAGCAGCTGCATGATGGCCCCCGCAGCTGCAGCGACATAGGTAAGTGCAGCTGCGTCGAGCACGGCATTGACCCCTTCCATTTCTGAGCTTGAAACGATGCCCTGCGAAACCAGCAGTTCCTTGGCCCTGCTGCTCGCGTTGAATTCCACGGGGAGCGTCACTAAGGCGAACAGGGCTACTCCTGCAAAAAGCATGATGCCTGCCCACGCGATCGTTGTGCCGAGCGAACCTGCCATGAACAGCCCGGCCATGAAGAGAATCGGGCCGAGGTTGCTGCCGATCGAGACTGCTGGCACCATGATCGACCGGAGCTGAAGCGGGGCATATCCCGTTTTATCCTGGAGGGCATGGCCTGCCTCGTGGGCCGCTACCCCGACCGAGGCGATGCTTGGAAGGCGGTAGACATCCTCGCTGAGCCGCAGGGTTTTGCTTCGGGGATCGTAATGGTCTGAAAGCATGCCGCTCACCGGCTCTATGGTGACGTTGGGCAAGCCTCCCCGGTCAAGAATTCGGCGGGCGGCATCGGCCCCGCTGATCCCGGTCCGGGTGCGTACCTGCGAATACCTGTTGAAAGCAGATTTTACCCTGAACTGTGCCCACAGGCCGAGAAGCATGGGTGGAAGTGCGAATACGAAATAACCCGGATCGATATACATGGTTCTTGCTTGATTATCTGTTTTGTGCAGTTGCTATGCAAATTGTCGATACGACTAAAGAAAACAAGGATTCGTCTGCATAAATTTCAAAGGGAAAAATAGTTACTTCGTTATTAAGAGACAAGCCGGAGAGGGCTTGTTCCTGAACGCATGAAAAACGGTTTTGTTTTGAGAATCCGCCGGGGTAAGCTATTATTGAAGTGAAGGCTCCCCGCAAAAGAGGCCTCGAACCCTTTAAACACCAGCATCCATGCTTGCAATGAATTTATCGACCATCGTCATCATCGCTGTCGTCATTTTCCTTTACTACTCCATCAGGATCCTGAGGGAATACGAGCGGGGCGTGATTTTCCGGCTCGGAAGGGTCATCAGGGCCAAAGGTCCGGGGGTGATCATCCTGCTCCCTGTCATCGACAGGATGGTGAAGGTGGACCTGCGTACGGTGACGCTCGATGTGCCCTCTCAGGATATCATCACACGGGACAACGTGTCGGTGAAGGTGAGCGCGGTCGTCTATTTCAGGGTGGTCGATCCGAACAAGGCCATCATCGATGTGGCCGATTTCCATTTTGCGACGTCACAGCTTGCCCAGACAACCTTGAGGAGCGTCTGCGGGCAGGGCGAGCTCGACCACCTTCTTGCCGAACGTGACGAAATCAACGATCGTATCCAGGTCATTCTCGACAAGGAAACGGAACCCTGGGGCGTCAAGGTCAGCAAGGTCGAGGTTAAGGAGATAGACCTCCCCGAAGGCATGAGGAGGG
>CAIYPU010000046.1 GCA_903928225.1 uncultured Chlorobiaceae bacterium | reverse complement strand
TGAATTGTGATTTCTTCGCCTTTGCCTCGCAATTCCTCCGTAACCTCTGACACTATCCCCTTTAGCAGGCTTCGGTGGTCGATATTCTGAACCTTTGGTATCATTTTTGTTGTTAAATTTGTTTTCAACATCTATTCAAATATAAACACTTTTAAAGACATTAACAAAATCTGATGGACGTCTTTTCGATGTACGGGAAAACGATGTAATAAAAAAGCCCGGATTTCTCCGAGCTTATGAAACGCTTTCGCGTCGGGCCGTGAATGCTATTCGCGGGGTGGCTACATCAAGCGCCGGAGATCAGCCCGGCGGCCTCCGGAGAGGACTTAAACATCAACATATACCACGGGCAGCACGCTTCCGAGACTATTGCAAAAAGCATCTCCTGTGCCTTGAACACACATGGCTCCTTCAGTTCCGTTGAAATCACATGTTTCGCTTGACCAATACGCCTGTTCCGGATCGAGGCCGGTCATGGATTGCAGTTCTGCGACGGTCGGAAGGCGCTTGCCTTCGGGTGTCGATTCTTCAGCTTGGTGGTGAGTGTATAGCATGATTAAAAATATCTGATTGCTCGAACTCTTATAGTTGAGTCCGTTTTGTTTTTCGTGTCGTACGATCCATTAGATAATATTGCCCTTGCAATCGTAGGTATCCCTGCGCCATACTCGCTACTGGACCAATAATTTGCTGACGCAAGACCAATGATTGTTTTTTGTGCATACATTAACCCAAGCTCATTTTTGCTTGGCAAGTGCCAATCGGACCCTAAATTCCGGCAAAGCGATGCTGCCGATGCAGTATGACCGACTTGGTTGATGATCTTATCGGTATTGCTTGCGCCTGTTCCAACAGATTCTGCCGAGGCTCCCGCGTACAAACCTGTAATGTTGGAAAATGCCGTCCCTGCGCTCTGATCGGTCAAGGCAGCAACAAAGCCGTGCTGCCCTGACGCGTCGAGGTACGTGACGATGCCGCCGAGGTAGAAATCACCAATCTTCAGCTTCAATGGCTCTCCGAATCTTCCCGCACCAAACCGGCCGGGAACTCCGAACCGGTTTGTCCCGTGTTGTTTTGTTCCGAATGCCATTATACGCCCCTTGAAAGGTAAAGGTATGCTGTTCCAGTAGCGATAACCGTAGCGTGCGAGTTACTGAACTTCCACCTGTTGCGACGCGCCGCTGGTACTGCGATGTTTTCAAACATTTTGTTCGGTGTCCCCGCGAAAGTCAGATCGGTGCAAAGCGGAGGATGAACCGTTCCGGATGTGTTCGATGCGTTCACGTCAGCATACCCCGTAACGAAATTGGCGTCCGTAAGGCTGTTGTCGCTCTGCAGCTGTATCGTCACCTGTCCGGCCGTCTGGACGAGATGCAGCGAAGCGAACCCACTGAACCCGTATTCAGCGATGTCGGGCATGAGATAAACAGGCGCAGGAGTCGGCCCCTTGTCTGCCCATTTCGGGGTGTCGCCGCCGAGAGCGTCTTCCGGATTCGTAGCATCAACTCCACCGACAAGAGCTTCATAGAACCTTCCGGTTCCCGAGCGCGTCACTCTCGCTCCGATCGAATAGTTTGTCGCTGCGTTCCATGCCGCATACTGCGGAAGGATGCTGTAGGGGAAAGAGTACAATACTCCATTGTTCCTTGTGTCCACTGGAGTGGCGGACCCTGTCGATACGATATCAGCCATGGTTGTGTTCCTTGTTTACCATTCAAAAAGATGCCAGGACACAGCGGCCCCGGCTGAAAATTTTCCAGTAGCGTCTACTCCGGCATACGGCCCAATTCCCCACCGCTTCGTAATCTTCGGTAATGGAGCGTAAGTCCTGACGGTATCCTGACGAGAAAACGGGTTGTCGTTCGTTACTTTGACGAGTGCTTTACCATGTTCTTCGACCACGGCCACGGTGTAGCGGTTGAGAACGTCAATATTCGCTTGTCCAGATGTTGCCCTGATTTTATACCATTTCCCGTCCGTAGCCTCACCTTTCGCATCAAGCGCCGTTTCGATATGTGTGGAGCTCGAGAAGTTTGTCACACTGCCACCGCTCGAAAGCTGGTTTTTATACTTCGCCACTTCAGCCTGCAATCGCCGGACCTCTTCATCATTACTTTTGATGTTGAGAAACACCTGCGGCTTCTCGGTGCGAATCTGCGCGATCTCGCTCACCTGCTTCCCGTACCGGTCCTGATATACTCGAACGGTGTCCTGCAGTGCACTGTAAAGCTGATCACTGTGCCGCCGGTTTTCCTGTAATTCACCAAAAACGATCACCGATGATATCATGATCATCGCGACGATTGCGGTTTTTCCCCAATCGATTTTCCCGGACATTTTTTTCAGCTCTTCAAGCATTATTTCCTCCTTCTGGTGTCGCCGCGTTGAGGCCGCCGTAGATGACGATACCGGCCCCTGTGATCGCGCTGGACGGCTCATGGTTGATGATTGCATAGATAATGGCTATGATGCCGCACGCGATAAGCCAGACGCTGCGCTTTGTGGACTTCTCTGCCCACCTCGCCGATATCCATTCAAGGACTATTTCAAAATTGATTGCCTTCATCATAATGTTTTCCCGTTTTGAAAGTCTTTCAGTGTCAATCCTCCGGTAAACTGGAAGTGCGGTTTTTCAGGAAACGATTTCCAGTCACCGGCCCATTCAAGTCCGCAGGACCTGCCAATGTGCCCGATTGAAAGCCAGATGTCGGTATCATCCCACACCGGCTTTCCATGCACGACAGGAACCACGTCGAACGCGACGCACCAATTATGAAAGCTCTGTCCGGCTTTTGCATTGGTGACAATCTTCCCTGGTCTTGTCCGACCCTGTGCATACAAAGCGTTCTGCGCCTCACTGTCACGGTAGGTGCTGGTAACCAGAATATCGATTCCTGATTTCTTGCACTCTTCGAGGAACCTCCGGCATTTATCCTGAACAACCGGATGAAGGTCGTGAATGTCGCGGCTGTTAATCATGCTGACCCCAGTTGTGTTCTGACGTTATGCTCCCCCTGCAGTTGGTCGAGCTGCTTGCGTATCGCCACGTGCTCGCCGTAGACTCTGGCGTTCACTTTGTCGACATGCGCCCGCAAATCTTCATCAGCCTTCATCCGCTCCAGCGTTTCTTCGTTGATCTTGTCATTGAGCGTCGTGATCGTTTCCAGGAACTTCGCGTCTTTTTGATCGCGCACGACGTTTCGATCATCATACTCCTTCACCACTCTTTTCAGCATCCATACAATCACTGAAATGAAACAGCCATACATCGAAAGTTTGATAACCTGAAATATTATTTTCTCGATAAGCAGCGCGTCCATATCAATAGGGGATTTGATTGTTAAATCCAGATATTAAGTTTTGCATAAAATCCATCTCCAGCTGCCCACGTCATTGGTATTGCCGACGTTACTGCGGACAGATAAGCGTATGTACTTGCTGCGTTTATTGCCGAAAGGCTCGCCGTTGTCGTTGATGCCAGCCGCAACACGCCGTGATAAACATTCGCGCCGGTGTCGTTCATAATGAGGCTTCCTGGATTCAGATATGTCGACGTGTCATCAGCGTGAGTAAACGGCAATGTAAACGTCGGCCCGGTCCCTACGGACTGCCCGGAACTCCCAAGTACCGCCTTTGCTTCCACTTCGACATGACGGCCGGAAATCCGGTATTGCCCTGATACTGCCGCGGACCCGCTGCTCCCGATGGTGAAGTTTGTCAGCGTTGGGACATAATCGCGGACCTCTGTTTCAAATATCGGCCTCTGGATAAGGCCACTTGTTCCTGTCGAAGCGTCTGTCCAGTAATAAGTAGCCGATGCCCCAAGCGATGCAGCAAACCGTCCGATACAGGTGTATTCGTCTGTGCTGGCCGCCGTGGTTATCGTGCTGATCTTGCAGAAGGCTTCTGCTGTCGATGTCGCCGAGAACTCAGCATAAGTTTTTGCGAACGGAATCCTCGAAAATCCAAGCGTTACGCCATCCGTGGCGTTGTAACCCATGTAAACAAACAGGTCCGCCGTTTTTCCCGCAAACATCGCTCCGCCAAGCCCCATCCAGTTCGTGCCAGCAGCTGCCGTCACTGAAAGCGCCGCGGTCAATTCATGAATAGCCGTGCCTATGCGGATATAAACAGGATCTGATGCGGATGGGTCGGCTCCGGCAAGCGTCTTGATTGAAACCGTCAGATTGTTCGATGCGACGGCGACAGATATTTTACCGTTGATCAGGTGTCCGGCTGCAAGAAATTGGGTCGGATGGAATATTTTCCCTCCTGCGGTCGATCCGTCATGCATTGCAATGCATTTCGTGTCGGTCAGGTAGACCATAACTCCGGACGCCAGCGTTTGCGCGTCATTCTGCGATCTGGTTCCACGAAGCTTCTGTCTTGGATTTACCGATGCCATATCAATTCTGAGTTGATCCTGTTATTGTTCCCGTGCCTGTCAGTGTCAGTAAAGAATACCCGTTCACGGCAATCCCTGCCGCACCGCCAGCGCCTCCAGCAAAATGCGTACCTCCTCCTGTTCCAGTTGAACCAGCAGATCCCGATTGCCCAAACGCTCCTCCGTTACCTCCGGTTCCGCCTGTTCCAAAGACATCGGTAGCTCCAGGTGAACCAGCTCCCGCAGAAAGATTTGTTCCTGCCACGCCAGCTTGACCGTTATGATATGATAAGCTGGACGGATTGCCGAGCCCTCCGGCGCCGCCAGCAGAATCCGCTCGTCCTTGTCCGCCGCCGCCGCCGCCGCCGCCCCAGTTTTTGCTGTCGCCGACAGCCCCACCGCCGCCGCCGCCGCCGCCACCAGAAGCAATAAGCCCGTTATTTTCAACACTTACCGCTGTGGTGGTATAAAATGCGTTTCCGCCTGCGCTTCCAGATTCTCCGACTCCGGTGTTATTTGTTCCGCCGCCAGCTCCTCCAGATCCACCTTTTCCGATGATGTATCCGTTGTTGATGATTTTCAAGGTTACGCCTGCTGGCCATGTTCCGACAGTGAAAGAATATCCGGATGTTGATGACTGACCGACAACAATACCGCTTTCGATCAGGCATGTAACCGTCTCTCCTGCGGATGGTGCCTGATAGCTCTTATCGTATTCGTCGCGGAAATTTATATCAACGGAGTCGCTATCGATAACGACGAGAAGCCCCTGATCCGGAAGGTCCGCGTAGGTATACCAGCTGATTTCCTGCGCCTTTGCGGTAATTGCCGCATCGCCGGGATTAAGCTCTGTGATCTGCACAGACACGCTCGTCTGCTCGCCACTTGGAAGCTGCAGAGGCCATGCTGTGAGATTGAACCTTTGCGCCAGTGAAACCGAAATATCGCCGCGCCGCCACACATCGAACTCGAAAGCCCGTGGCGGAGTGCGGAACCTTGCGAGGATGCGATATGCAAGATCAGAAGCCGCCGGCCGGTTATTCTTCGGAATGAACCGGCTGAAAATCTTCGATATCGCCGGAGTATTGTTATTTGCCGATTCGATATCCGGATCGACAGCTGCAACCGCTGCATAGTAGTTAGTTGCCTCATCAACACTGTCGAGAGGGTTTCTCATCCCGTAGTAAACCCATACCTGCGAAAGCCTTTCGTCTGGTTGGTCCGTCACATCAAAACTGTCCTTCATCCAAACGTCCTCATCGATGGTGTCCACGGCATCGGTGAGTTCGCGGACAACGTCAAGCCTGATCTGCTTGTTCACATCGTCAGTATAGACGATAAGACCTGTCTGCTTGATCAGCTCGTTTGCCAGTTTTCTTACGGCCGTCGGTTCGGCTATCAGCCCGTAATACAAGCGCCCAATGTACTGGTCTGTTTTCGCCTGCCAGTCCGAAAGCGTTATCCAGTCTTCGCTGATCGCCGAATAATTGACAAACCAGTCATAAAGTATATCCGCAGGATCGAGTCCATTGCCTCCGCTATCGAAAACCTCATAGCACAACTGCACAAGGTCGCTTTGGTCATGCGCTTCGGCTTCGGTTCCAAACTGCGCCCTTGTAATGGTCAATGTGTCACTGGACCTTGTGAAGCTGCAAATTTCTTTCCCGCCGATCGTGACGTGACCGCTGGCAGGATATTCGGTATCTCCGATTCCTGTGGGGGAAAGCGTACAAGTTGTTGCGGATATCGTGATATCTCCCGCAAGCCTACCTGTGCTGATCACCGGACATTGTGCTTTCTCTTCGTCCAGCATCTTCAGAATATCCTTCGCGGTGATCGTCACTTTCCCATCAAGGGACGGACCCGTGATTTTCTCGACAATAAAGGTCCTGCTTTCCATCTCCGCGATACTCTGTCCTTCCTCTCCCGTCACCATTCGGATTTCAACTCCCTGCATGTATGGGAACCGGGCCCTGAATTTTCCCCAGAAAGAGCCTTTTGTGAACGGATCGTACCCTCTGCTTTTCCAGTACTGATCTCCGGCAGGGAATGTTTCGGCGTGAGGATGATCGATGAAGGATCCCGACAGCGACGCCCTGGTTCCCAGGTTTTCGCCGAGAGAAACCTTTTGAGGCTTGAAGGAAACCGATGTCAGCGACGGGATATAATCGATTCCGCTCTGATCGTCCGCATCCGGGTACCCGAACCTTATTGTGGCGATTGTTGCTCCGTATGCCGCCGTAGCCTGGCAAGTGGCAAGGCTGTTGTAGCATTCGCCGCCACCAAGAAGAAATCCTTCGTCGTCGGATTCCGCGGTGAGCGTCGTGCCTTCGTCGTCAATCGTCGCGCCGAAATCTGTTCCCTCGTCATCGACCGAAAGCGCTCCGACAAGAGAGTCTGCATGGTAAGCGGCTGTGCACGGCGATACCGAAAACAATCTTGAGCAGATAGGGACATCGATTTCTATGTAGGTGACGAGCTTCGTCATGCTACACCCTCCACGTCAAACGATATCGACATCATGCCGTTCGGCCCGGAATTCTCAGGAACCGGGACGCCGCTCTTTATCCAGCAGAAACCAACTTCCGCAGGGTAATCGACATACCGCCACGAATAGAAGAATGGAACGGTTTTTGACGCGAGGACAAAAGCATCCAGTATTGACCGATACCACGCCGGCGTCATGTTTTTTATGGCGATGCTTGCCCGATATGAAGAGCCCCTGATGATGCGCCCCAAGAACGCGCCGGACTCGCTCATTCCGTTCACAGCCGCAACCGACCTGTTATAGGTGATCGGCGTATGTCCGACATAGATGTTCCTTTCGAGAAGCGTGACCGCCCCGACATAGAGCACTGCGGTTTCTGGTTTCGTCACTCCCGCAGGCGTGAGTTTCAGCCGGATCGCATAGAGGTTATCCGATGTGAATACCTTCAATATCGGTTTGTCCGTCGTCGGTGTGAACGATGCGACAAGCGTCGCCCAGGATCCGCCTTCCGCGTCCTGCCCTTCGATGATGACCGAGCACCCGGTGCTGCCGAAATTGTGTCCTGCGATACCGACATAGTCAACATCGGCTCCACCGAGCGTGACGGTGACATACTGAACCGATACGGCGTCATTGCTTTTCCACAGGCTTTTTGTCTGCGGGTTTGCAAGGTTCGTCGCAGGATAGCTCGTTTGCTCGCTTGTCGCTGCTACGTTGCTGATGGTTATGAGGTTATCATACCCGATATATTGCTGTGCGGTCGTGCTCATTTGATATTCAGCGTCCCCCCGTCCGCAAGGAATTCATTCAGGAGTTTAGCCACCTGCTCTCCGGTGTAGAGGTCGTTTTTGTTCAGTCCATAAACATCGATACGGCGAGTAACGCCTGCGGAGCTTGAAGCTGATGATCCTGAAGATGAAGAGGACGAACTTCCGGAATACGATGATGAAGACGAACTACTTCCGCTTGATAGAGCAGACGACGCCTGCATAACTCCGGTCGCCGCAATTGCAGCTATCTGAACGGCACCGAAAACCGTTGCTGCCGTCGCGGCGGCAAACCCTGCTGGCGTTGGCCCGTAAATAGCAAGAGCCTTTGCTCTTGCGGCGGCTATATTTGTGATTACTTGTGCTATGGCTTGTGCTTTTTCAATAGCGATTGCCGCTATTGCCGCAGCCTTATTTTTTTGAGCAAAGAGATTTAACAGCGATATCCCTTGTGAAACAGCGCCCGATCTGAGATTATTTATTTGATATTGAACGTCTTTTTCTTGCTGTAAAAGATTTTGAAGATGAACGGCCTCAGCTCGTTCTTTTTTATCTCGGTACTCCTGTTCAGATATCGCGCTGTTTTTTAAGAATTCATCGAGCTGGTCAAGCTGGATTTTGTACCTGTCTGCCTCAAGCTCTGCCTCTGTTTTATATCTATCTTCAAGCGCCTTAAGGTCGCTATCCCACTTTGTTACGCCGTTGATCTCATCCAGTTTCTTTTGATGCTCTTCAGCGAGTTTTATCCTCAGTTTATCATCCTTGTCGGTAAGGTCAGCCCGGCTTCCGTAAAATTCCGATATCAATTTCAGGCTTTCCTGGTATCGCTTGTTTTCCGCCTCTACCGGCATGAGGTTGTCGTAGAGGGAAGAGAATTGTGTATCAATTTGATTTTTTGCAGATGAACCGCCACCTTTTTTTACTGTAGAATCGCCGAGCTTCAACTTTGCAAGAGCGTCTTTTACGAAGTCCGTTGTTTTTGTTTCAACCGCAGCATTAACGTCCGCAGATTCCCATGATCCTGTCGCTCCGTAGCTTTTAGACCGAATACCGGCAAAGCTGAAATTTTTTTGCTGGCTTGCCCAATCATAAATTCCGCCCGTAGATGCTCCAATCGCCGTACCAAGTCCAGCCCCGACGGGGCCGAAACGACTTCCAACAAGAAAACCGGCTGCACCGCCTCCGAACGCTCCTTTTCCTCCTGGTATCTTGCTGATTGCATTTGCAAGATTTGCTGCCTGTGTAACCGCGAAATTGATTGCCCCTGCGATTTGTACAAACGCGTTGATAATTCCGCCTTTATTCGCTTCAAGGGTCGCGGCTATTGAGGATATTGCGTCCGCGATCCCGCCGGTGGCCCCCGCCGCATTGTTGCTGTCATTGACTATATCTTTGAACGCATTCGTCAACTTCACCATCGCCTGCACGACGGTCTGCGGCATTCTCTGGAATTCGCCGTTGATCTTATCGGCCTGCGACAAGAGAGCTGCGGATACGGCATCTGCGGAGAGCTTCCCGTCTTTTCCGTACTGCCTGAGCTGACCGATGGTAATTCCAAGTCCATCGGCGATCATCTGGGCAAGTCGCGGAGTCTGCTCCATGATGCTGTTCAGCTCTTCGCCTCGAAGGACTCCGGACGCCATACCCTGTCCGAGCTGCATGAGTGCGGCTGCTGCTGATTCTCCGGATGCCCCGGATACAATCAGAGCTTTATTGATGGAGTCGGTAATGGAAAGAAGCTGAGATTGCGATAACCCGAGCTGATCCGTTGACCGAGCAAGCCTGGTGTAAAGATCAACGGTCGCCTCGTATTCAACTCTGGTGTTCTGCGCGATCTCATACAATCCCTTTCGTGCTGCGGTAAGCTCGTTCGATGATTTAGTTACAAGCCTAAGCCTTCCGTCGAGTTGGCTGTACTTGTCGCTGATATCAATGAGTGATTTTGAAAGCGCGAGGATTCCTGCGGTTCCGAGAGATATCCCGATTGCTCCGGCGAAAGACTTGCTGAGTCCGATAGCTTTATTGGTTGCTTTCTCGAACCCGGACGCATCTCCATTTATTTTTACGAGGATATCCTGCATTCTTCGTCCTTTGCCTGCTTGAGCAGTTCAGAAAGCCTTTCTTTGTCTTCTTCCGTGAGTTGTCCGCTTGCGGCCTGCGTCCTTCTCAGTTTCCCGTAATAGATGCGCCAGAATTGTTTCGGAGTCATTCGCCAGAAATCAGCGTCGGATATTCCGAGGTCAAGGATTGCTATTTCGTAGATCAACCCCCAATCGACATCTTCAACTATTTTTTTTTACCACCTGATTCCGATTTCGATTCCTGAATAACAGGGAAAAACCCGCTTGTTACAGCGTCGATGTACGGCCTTGCATCCGCCTCTGTCATGATGGTAACATAGATGTCCTCATCGCTTGCTGATGCGCCTTGTGAGCGGAGCATAAAACCGAGGATCCTTGCAACTTCGGAAACGGGGACATCCCCCATTGCTGCCCGAGCCGCAAGACCCGCAAGGGAAATTCCGAGTCCTCCGGACGCCCTCGACATCTCAATCCTGTTGATGATTTCAAAGTCCGGTTTTATCGTGTATTGTTTCCCTTTGAACGTGATGACCGTATCGTTATAAATCGCCGCCATTACTTCGCCGCCTCCGATTCTGGTTTCTGCTTTTCATTTTTCTGTTTCGGATCAACTGGTTCAGCGATGCCGGTTTCGATCAACAGGGCTCCGTGCTTGTCAGACACTTCGATGACGGAGCCCGCTTTCACGTCGGCATAATCTTTCATGGACTTTACCTGCATACTTCCTCCTTACCAGGTCCCGGACAGCGTGACCGTTCCGGCACTCTGCAGGGTGCATTCAAACGTCACTGCGCCGTTATATTCTCCGGTCTGCGCGTAGGAAGCAATAAAGAAGTTGCCGTAGATCTTTACCGAGGTACCCCAGGTCGCCGTCCATTCATCGACGACATCCGAAGCGCTGAGAGCGGCCGTTGCCATGACGGTATCGAGAGCAATGCCTGAGAATGAAATCTCAACAGTCTTATTGCCCGGTTTGTCGAGCAGCGTCCTGATGCCTACGCTGTCGTCGTTTGTGACGTCAACCGGTTCGTTGTTGATGGTGAAGCGGCGCGTCTTGCATCCTGCGATTGCGGTTCCGCCTGATCCGCTGGTGCTGCCCTTTTTCAGCACAAAATCCCTTCCGATGATAGCTGCCATTTCTGTATTGACTTAGTGGTTTATAATGCTGTTTCAGGCGCGCCGCTTGCTGTGCAATACTGCGCCGTGTAAATCATCCTCAAAATTCCGTAAGGCTTTGCAGCGTCGCCGAAATACTGGCTTTCTGCCTGTTGGTATCTCAGTTCGAGCGCGAGGCCGTTCAAATATCTGTCTGTCGTAGCGTTGTAGTCGCCGTAAAGCGCCGTTTCAATCTCCGCCTGTATCTTGTCGCAGTTGCTGTCATAGCTCGTTCCTTCCACATAGGCATCAATGACGATCTCAACTTCCTTAACCTGTTTCAGTCCGTCTTCCCAAACGCCTTTCTCATTCTTCATGTAAACACACAAACCGGGCATTTTCGCCGATGATATCGGGTATACCCTGGACTCATAAACTCTTGCCGCTGTCGTCGTGAGGCTGGTAACTTTCGTTACAACCCTGCTCCTTATCTGTGTGCGAACATGCGACATTATTTCACAAGCGATAAAACCGTTATTCCTGTTCCGTCCGGCATGACCGTTGTTACCGTGTAGGTTGTGCCGTCGATCACTATCGAATCTCCTTCCGCTGCCGTCGACACGTCCGACGTTTTGCATGTGGCCGCCGGACGACTTGAGGCTATGTCAACATCAATCCCCTGTTCAGCATAATACTGTTCATCGAAGATCACCGGGATTGTCCTGGTCTTATAAGTCGCGTTTACAGCGAACCCATAAGTGACATCAAACATTGCCGTCAAGTCTTCCGTGAAAGCCATACGTCAGCGTTTTGCAGTCTTGTCAATCAAAGAGCTTTCCGGTTTTTTCAAGTCCGGAGCCTTGTCCTTTTTCACTTCGATCGCCGCGCCCTGAATGATGAGCTTTCGTCCGAACTTATCAGGGACATCGACAACGTCCCCCGGCTTGGCCGGGGATACGCTGCCATCTTTCGAGGGGACGTTTTTCCCTTTCTGCATCTGTACGATCATCGGGCCTCCTTAGGTTGCGACGGTGATGTAGCAGAAGCTCTCCGGGTGCCGGACCTGTACATCGACTTCCTGAAAGGCCGTGACCGAAACAATACCTTTGCGGCTGTAGGTGTAAGGATCGGCGATAACCTCGACGCCGCCCCACATACCTATCATGAGTTCGCTCCAGTTACCGAAGATGACCTGCTTTACGGTCGATTTCGTTGCGTTGGTGGAGCTGTAGAACGGATACCCATTGATTTCCTTACCGTCGCAGACGTGGCCAGCGACACCGCTGTCTTTCAGTGTCTGCTTCATCTTGCCGATACAGGTCGGGTGAACGATGTAAGCGAGAGAGCCGCGAAGAGCCTTGTCTTCGGCGATTGCGGTTTCCATGTTGACGACATCGCTCCACAGCGGAGTTGCGGCGGTGGCGATTTCTTCGGTGTTGACGCTGGTCGTATAGCAGATACCGGTCGGCTGGTTGTTCGATCCGCTTCCGGCGAGCGATGCGAGGTCGATAGCGTCGGCGATGGTGGCGAACAAATCCTGCCTGACAATCGCTTCGACGTCCATCGATGTCTGTTTCAACATCTGCCTGGTAACGCCCTGGTTTGCACCGAGTGTCTTCATGGTGAACTGCAGAAGGTCAAGGTCCATCGCGCTCGTGGTGATATCGCTGCCGTTTTCTGCGATCTCAGCAACCCAGTAAGCAGTAGCGCCGACGCCGACCTTACACATGTCGAACTTGCCGACAAGTCCGCCGATCATCCTTGCGCCTGCACGAGAAACGACGGCCTGCTCACGAAGGAAATCGATCACTTCGCCGCTATGGATTTCCTCGACTGCGCCTGCGCCGGTCGTGCCAGAAAGAATAGCTGCACGGCTGGAAAGCGGGATTGCCTCATAAGGCACAACGATGCCGCCGCGCTGCGGAGTGATTCCGCGCTTTTTTGAGTAAGCATCGCAGATTTCGAGCTCGAACCCTGCATTGGCGGTTTTGTCGTCGCTGAGGTAACGGTAGAGGTTGACCAGCGAAAAGCGCTTTTTCTCTTTGTCGCTCATGCCGATCTTCATGGTCGCCTGCTCTTCCTGGTGGCGAAGCAGTGCTGGCTGGAACGCTTTCCAGAACTCGCCAGCTGTTTTTCCTTCCGCGATGGCTCGAGAGGCCATTTCCGCACCAGCCGGGAACACGGAACGGTTCAGGTCGGCAATGGCGTGGATTTTTGCTGCGTCGGTTTCCTGCTCAAAGCGGACATTTACTTCCGGAGCAGCCGGAGCGGGAGTCTGAGTCCCGCGAGTTGTCTGTTCATCAGGGCCCATAATCCCTTCTCCTTGTGGTTTTGCGGTTGTTTTTTGTCTATAAACGATCATTTCAAAGTCCTGCGATTTTGAGCGGCCAAACCCGACCTCTTCAACGGCTGGTATCGAAACGCTCGACACCTCATAAGGTTTCCATCTCGTAGCGTGGTAGATTCCTGGCGTGTTGCCGCGAGGGGCCTGCACTTCTACGATTTCCTCGACGACGTACCCGACGCTCACGTTTTTGCGGATTTCATCATCGATATCTGCCTGCAGTTCCTGGCCAAGTACGCTCCTGCTGAACTTGACATCAGTAACGATCAGTTTCCTATCGCGGAGTTCAGCGCCAATGATGACGCCTCCCTGATTTTCGGTTTCGTGGTCTTTCAGAAAGGGAGCGTTGCCGCTTCCGATCCAGCTCATATCGACGTTTTCGGCACCATGCAAAAGAACTTCGGTCCCGTAGTAATACCGATCATCGCGTTCGCTCCACATCCAGCGGTTTTCTACAGGGGCCTCGCTTGAACAGGTGAATTCATATTTTTTGCTCCCGTTTTCCCCGGCGCGAACGACAACCTCCGCATTGCGGTAGTGGATTCCGGTTTTCAACCGGACCGGTTCGTATTGCGAAAGGTCAATTTTCGACATGATATTCCTTTTTTACGCCGTTGATTTTGTATCCTGCAAGCCTGCGCTCGATCTCATCGAGCCTGCGGGTAATTGATGCCGAGGACTGCTGAGGAGCGCCGAACAGTTCGGTAAGGTCGATACCTTTTTCTTTGGCCAGTGCCATTTCCTTCTGTATACGGTCGAACACGTCTTCGATTTCGTCGCCAGACTGCGCCGCGATATCGGAAATTGAAGTGGTCCGCATTTCGAGGTTTTTGCGGTTTGCCATGGATTCCTTGAGTGGGTCCACCCATGCCCAGGACCTGGCGACAAAACACACTCTCAGGAAGCCCTCGTACCCGGAGAACGGAAGCGCGAGAGCCCCTGCTGAGAGTGACATCAGCAACCAATCAGCATAAACCGGCTCATGGAACCACTCGGTAAACCACGTCTGCGCCGCCTGCCAGTTATCGCGGACCTCAAGCATACCAATTCTGGCGGAGCTGTAATTCACTTCGCTGAGGTCGTTTGCGAGTGACGTGTAGTTGATATTGCCAGCGGAGGCTATGCCCTTCAAGAGCTTGTTTGAAAGTGATTCAAAAGCGCTTGTCGGGTGTTGCGGATCGAACTGCGTGAACGCATATCCTTCAGGGAGAAGACCGAAAGAACCGGCCTCGCTGTCCATGTACTGGATTTCATCATCGCCGTCGTCGTCACCTTCCCCGGAAAATGCTCCTTCCGCCTCTGCGGTCCTGGTGAAGAATCCGCCTTTTTCAGCTGCAACACGTGAAGCGATGATCTCGGCATTTTCGTATCGGTCCAACATGTGGATGCGCTGCATACCTGCGGCAAGCCATGGATAACCGCGTTTTTGCTCTGCCCACAGAGGACGGAACAGATGAAGGATGAATTTCGCCTCGACCTCTTCATAGGTTTCACCGACCCAATCGGATTTCATGCCGCGCTTGGCGATGAAATACGAAACAACTTCACCGTCGACATACTTGATGCCGTTGATTATTTCCGTTGTGGAGTCAATGACCTGGCTATATTCCGCAGGAACCCTCATAGAGTCGACAAGTTCCAGGGCATAGCCGTTTTTGTTCTTGGCTGCGTACCATTTTCGGACAAATACCTCTCCGTCACGGACAACCGTCCCGATGATCATGCGTTGCAGGTCGGTAAATGAAAGCGAGGAGCGTTTCGTGCAGGATCCTTTTTTCCCCCACTGCTTCCATGCAAGCTCGATCTTATCGTTCGCTACAGTGTCCGGCGTTCCGTTCGGTCGCTGCACTTTTGCTTCAAGCCTTGCGCCGCGTGGACCCGCGATGTTGTCGACATTGAGTGCGATGTACCGCATGTAGTAGCCGTTGTTCTCGGCGAGCCAGCGGGACCGGCCTCTTAAAGAGCGGAGGTTGCGGAAAAGAAGCTCATCGCTCGACATATTCGTCGATGGCCAGTCCGAATGCAGGCGCGAGTGCGCCGCCGAGAGAAACTGCCGCTTTGCGGCATTGCCGTAACGCGGCATGCTCCCGACGGGAGGGGTAACGGAGGAAACCCCTGCTTTTCCTTTTCGGCCTTTTTCGCCTTCTGCAAGCATCTGCAGGATGCGGCCGTTTTGAAGTGGGGCGTCTGTGCTCATGCGACCCCCGTGAATCTGACTTGAACCTGGCCGAACCGGCTTTTTCCGGTTTTCGCGGTTTTCTTCGTTGCTTCTTCTGCCCGGTATTCCGAACGGAATCGGTTTCGTGCGTTAAGCAGTTCGTCGAGCGTCATGAATTTCAACTGACGTCCTGCAATCGTGTATTCCTGCTGCGCCTGAGAAGCGCGCCCTTCAATTACCGCCTCGATGTTGTCAAGGCAGGTTTTTGCAAAGCTCCTGTCGTCGTATCCGCTGGCCAGTGCCGAGAAGTCCGGAAGAATCTCGATGGTCCCGCGTTCGACGACATGCTTTGCAGTGATGGTTTCACCTTCCGATTGCGTGACGTATGCCTGGTAGCTGTAAACGCCTGCGGTATACTCCGCGCTGGTTTCGGAATCGATGCTGATGTAGTGGGTAATCCCGCCTTCGTACTGCGCGCCGTCAATCGTAATCGTCTTTCCGGACTTAACGAGTGAATAGTGGAGCGTCCAATCTGTCGCGGGGTAATCAGGAAGAGCGATAAGCCATTCAGGGCTATCGCCTGCGGTAATCTTGGATGGTGTTATGAGCGAGAGTGTTGCCATAGTCCGGATTATGGTTCAGCTTCATAACCAATGTTCCGGAATACTGGAATTTTTTACAATAGCTTGTAAAAATACCGTTGCGAAATCGCAACACTTCCCTGTAAACGCTTGCCTGTCGCGTGTTTTTGGGTGTCGTTATCGCAAATTAATGCGTCTGCTGGTATACTCTCGATGCCTGTAATCGCTTGCGGAAATTCGTTTCAAAAGTTCTGCGAACAAGATTGTAACTCGATTCGTACAGGTTCCAGCGTTTCCCGTATTCGGCCTTCGGTTCCCACGCAATTTCAAGCCTGATTCTGTGCCCTGCCTTCCGCTTTTTCGTAACTCCCATACGCATGTAGACGCCCGGCGTTGCGCTCGGAAACCCTTTCGGAACCCCCGAAAAGAACTTCGATTTATTGGCGAGCACGGCTTTCCAGTTTCTTTTGAGTCCCCCGTGGTAAGCCGTTTGGCTTCCTCCTTGCTGCGGTATCGGGATCATGCGCTTCTTCGGTGTCCTCGTTCCACCGGTTATCTGCCAGTGAAGGTATGAGGCCTGCACGTCTTTCAGCCTGATAATACCGGTAAGCATCGTTTTAGTTGATTTTTTAACCTGCCATGCGTTCGGGTTCGTGGTGAACGGGACCGGCTTGTCAAAAACCTGCTTCATCTCTGCAGGGTAAAGCTTTTTCAGTTCAAAGAGTGTGTCGTTTATGGCAAGTGACAGCGCTCCCGGAACGTGCTGCTTCTTCACGTCCGAGAAATCACGGAGGACGTCCTTAATGTTCGACCTTATGGATACCTGCATTACCTGCGCCTCCCGAATTTGAGTGTTTTGGTTCGTTTCACCTGCAATATGGGTTTTTTCTCCTGAACTGTTTCGACTTCTGCCGGTCGTTCCTGTTTCGCTTCTTGTTCACGCTGTCCCTGAACCAATCGGCGGCGGATTTTTCCCCATGCCGGGGAAAGGATTTTCAGGGCAGCGTAGGCATAAACACGGGTATCGACCTGCTCGTTTCTCTCCCTGATCTTCACCCATGTGCGGACGTCTCCTCTGGTTTTCTTCTCTTCGGCCGTAAGCCCGAGAAAATAGGTTTTGTCGTAGTGATCCGGGAAGTGAGAGCTTCCGCGGGCTCCCGGTTCTATCGAAAGGTTTTCCAGAACAACATTTTTAGCGGTGTCGCCGTCGATAATCCAGAGCTTCAAGCGCCGTGGTTTTGCCCTGGTGACGTTGAAAAGCTGGCCTTTCAGCGACGTCGAAGATCCTTTCATCGGGAATATCCGGTACATCTTCCCTGCAACTTCGCAAAAATCATAGACGTTATCGGTATTGAACCCGGTATCCATTCCGATGGCGTCAACCGGTAGAATGTACCCATCTGAACGAACGTACTGCAGGTCAAAAACCGGATAAAGCTGTTTGTAGGTTTCGTCAAGTTCCATTTTTCGCTTATCGAAAAGCGCAGTGTTTCCCCATAATACTCGGTAATCAAGGCTCCAGTTTTCACCATTCGCCGCCCAGCCGATGATTTCGCATTCAATCCTGTCCGCCTGCACGTCAACGCCAACGGTAATTGATTCGATGCATTCCGGCAATCGCTGGGGATATCGCTCCCTTCGGTCCATCAGCGGAGCGTCCTCGATGCGCTGCCCTTTTTCCTCATAGAGTTCACCGAGTACCGTATTCGTGAACACGCGCATCCTGCTCGGAAGTCCTTCGCTGTACAAAAACTCAGCTGCAGTTTCTGCCCATGTCACGAACGGGCTGTATGCCTGCCAGATATGGAACCCCTGTCGCTGGACGATTTTTGGGTATTTCGCCTTCCATACCCCTTCTGAAACCATTTTGTGCTTCCATTCGTGCTCGATGACGGCACCGCATTTCTGGCAGACGAAATAGGCGTGAATGTGCTGCGCGATGGCTTTTTTCCGGTAGTCGAATTCCTCTTCGTCCTCATTATCCGGTACAATCAGATCCTTTATCGCGTCATGGTCATACTCGAATTTCAGGTTCGGGAACTTCAGCACCTGCAGTCCATTGCAATGCGGACAAGGGACGTGATACTGCTGCTGGTTCGTTTCCTTGTAAGCCGGGTATATCCTCGACGTTTCGCGTTCTGTCGGAGAGCTGACAATGACGATTTTCCGATCTGAAAAACTTGTCGTCCTTTTGCGCGCCAGCATGAGGATATCTCCCTCGCCCTTAATCAGCCGTCCCCACCTGTCGATTTCGTCGCCGACAAGGAGTTTTATCGGCCAGCTCGATAGCGACGATGGAGAGTTCGCACCAGGAAGGATGATAAAACCGCCAGGGAACTTCTTGAAAGTCATGGCATTCTCCGCGTTCCTTGTGCCCTTCTTGCGAAAAAGACCATACAGTACTGGTGTTTTGTCGAACATGGTATCCAGTCGCTGCTTGGAGACGTTTTTCGCCATTTCGATCGTCGGCAAAACCCACATAATCGGACACGGCTCCCGGTGAGCGTATCGGCCAACAGCGTTAAGGATGATCTCGGTCTTCCCGATCTGCACACTCGACATAACAACAACCTCTTCCACGAACGGATCACTGATGGCGTCCATGATTGACCGCTGATATTCAGCGAGGCTCGTGTAGTATTTCCCGTTATCGGTGTATCGGAAACTGTCTGTCCACTCACTCACGGTTTCCTGTGGTGGCGGGATAAGCTCTGAGGTTAGGGAAAAAGCCTTTCTTCTGATGGATTCCGCAGTCAGGTACATAATTCCTCCTGATCTTCCTCTTTCACGTCGACCGCATCAAGCTCTTTCATCGCGTCATGCAGTTCTGTCCGCATGATAATCTCGCGTTCCCTCGGTCCGGATGGAAGGTTGATAAGTGAAAGTCTGCGCGGAAGCTGCAGCAGCTTCGTTTTCAGGTTCAATACCGCGTCCCGATAAATTTCGTGCACCAGTTCGGCGTCTGCATATTTCCCGGTGAGGACGTTATACTGGTGTTCCTTGATATCTGCCTGTGCCTTCTTTACCCGCAACTCTTCCCTGTCGATACTTCCGAGTTCCGCCTGTTTTGTGCGGATCATGTACTCCACGTAAGCCTGGACGCACTCTGACACGTTGTAAGTGCCACGTTTCACTTTCGGAAAAACGCCGTCTGTGACGTATTGGTGCACCCTTCTCGTTGTCAATCCGAGCACTTGCGCCAACTCTTGTACGCTAACTTCTTTCATTTCAATTCGTTGTAATGAACCCGAAGCCGGGCAAAAAAATTGTCACACTGAAAAAATCGCGCGTGCGCGAACCATTCACGCTTCTAATTCTCCCGGAAGGACCCGTGAATTTGCTCGATGCCCTCCCGACCTATCTCCCATCGCCTGTCGGATCGCATCAACGATGTCCCTCTTCTCTTTTCGAGTGAGGTGCTCAATGATGGCGTCCTTCGACTCTACCTTTTTGTTCAGTATAGCCCTTGTCCTCTTCAAACTTTCGATTGTTCTGCGCTGATCATTGCACAACCTGCAGAGGTCAGCGTGAGATAACTGCTTGATGTCCGTTCCCTTCATTGCCCGTGATGATTGATGGTTGATTGAACTCAGTCCGGCCATTCCTGGCCTGTGTCCGCGTCATGCGGTGATGCTGGCACAAGAGCGCCTTTTGATACGCGGAGTGCAATGTATTCAGTTTTCGACATTAAAAGGGGGCATTGTCGGTTAGGTAATGCACGTTTGCCGTTCCAGTTGTCCCGTCTGCTTTCGGTTCATATTCCCCATCACGCGGGAAATATCTCGGGTCAGGTATCGGGTTAAGTATCACATCACCATATTTCCCGGTGTAGTTGCTCTTCGTCATGCGTGCAATTATCTGCCCTGTTTCATCTCTCAAGATTTCGTAAGCAAGCCTCGATGAATCTTGGAACGCAGAGGCTCCCCTCATTGAACCGTCACCTTTCCTGCCATGATGCACGACAAGAAACGTCTTGCCGTTATCTGACGCCGCCCGTTTCAACACGTTCATGAATGTTCTGGCTTGATGGTTGTCGTTTTCGTTGTCACCACCGAACACGTTCAAAAGCGGGTCAATTACAATTAAATTGAAAAGCGTAAGCTGCTGTAAAGCTAAAGGGAAAAACTCAGATTCCCTATAAACGCCCTGATGCTTCTCGATAAATGGTAGATGATGATACCCGTATGCAAGCCGCTTGATCTCTTTTCGGAAGTCTATTCCTTGTGTCAGGTATCGGTTCAATACAGCGATCTCCCTTGTTTTCATTAAACTTGGGTCGTCCTCTGTAGTCCAAAGATACGCGCACGATGCCGGGTTATCTTTCAGGTAAAATAGTGTGTTTATGAGGGAAATAAACGTCTTTCCTATTCCGCCCTGTGCGCTAATTAAGTTCACACATCCCTTTATGATAGGGAGATAATCTTTGCACAAAACTTCCGGATATCTTGGAGCTACGACAGAACTCCAGGCGATATCAAGCATAATATTTTCAGCACCTTGCATATTTCGCCTCCATGTTCGCAAAGTGTTGCAGCAGCCACGTTATAGCCTCGTCTCGTGTCGGGAAAAAAGTGCTGTTCGGACTTTCACAGTATTGCCGATATGGAGCGTAGTATTTCCAGAAATCCACATCCATCATTGCTGTCAGCTCTTCTCTGGTCTTGAAATGCACTTTTCCGTTTCCGTTTATCTTTCCGTTCTGTTGAGAATATACAGGCACGTTCCGTTTCCACGTCCTTACAGCCGCTTTCCAGTCTACCATCTTTTTTCTGTTTGAAAGAACCCATCCCCGTGCATCGTGATGATCGTGGAATTGAATCGTCTGGTTTTTCGCATCTTCTTTTGAAAGTCCGAGATCCCTGAAATACACGTACGTTTCATTTTTATCAGGCGGCACTTTTGATGAAAGTGCGCCATCTATATTCTTTACCTTCTTTACCTTATTTCTATCCTGTCTCGTCTGTTGTTTTTCTGTTGTCTCGCCTGTTGTCTTGTCTGATGTATCGTCTGTTGTCTGCACCTGCTGATATCTGTCGTAATTTATTATAGTTATGATTGTCGTTATGTGCGTTTTCTGTTGTCTCACTTTTCCTGTTTCTTGAAGGTAGGATAAAAAACGTCTGACTTTCTCTCTGCTCCACCTCCAACGCTTCGCCATAGTAAGTTCTGACCATCCGATTTCTCCGCGTTTTATCTCAATAATATTTCCACGAACATTCATAACTCCAGGCTTCCAGTTGGCATTTAAAAACAAGTCTATCCATGCTTGAGCTTTTGTGAATGGCTCCAACAACCAGAGGTCATTATCGCATATCTCTCTATGTAGAAGAACGTGACCGGCCATACATTAGCTCCGATACGCGGCTTTACCTTGCGCCCATCCATTTTCAAACGCAAAATCCATTGAATCAGAGATAATCCTTGATATAAATTTTTTTGTTTCTTCTGGTGCTTGTCGCATTTGAGACATAATCAAATTTTTCAACTGCTCACGGCTTAATGCGTGCTTAAAGTTTTCTTTAGTCCTCGATATGTGCGCGTCATATTCTCGCTGGATTTCGTCGTGTGTCATTATTTTAAAAAAAGTATGCGCGCACTACCAAACAGGTCGAAATTGGGTCAAAACACTGGCCTAAGTTGCCGGTAGGAGTCCCTCTGTCAGATAGAGCGCGCATAAATTCTTTTGATTGTGTTTTGTTATAGGCTTTCGACGGCCTACCGTAATATACAAAATCAATTCATTATCCTGTACCACTGCCGCCAGAAATATGCCCCAATTGGCGGGATGTATATCCGAGCGAAAAACACCATAACGCCGACGTTATCGGATACGTATTCCGGATGCCAGGGGATCAGGCATTTGTAACGGTGTTCCGGGAGGTCGTTGGACATTATACCGGGTTTTTGTTGATCAGCGTGAAGAACTCGTCACCTTCGTTGTACAGTGTGCCGATCTCGACCGCAACACCAGGGCCTATATATCCACCAATTCCTACATCAGACACATATTTCTTCGTAGCCTGCACTTGCGCAATCTGAGCATCATCGCACCAGAAGACACCGTTCAGCGCATCACAAACAAACTTGGTCAGATTGTCAGCGTCAGGTCTTGCTATGTGATATAACGGCGCAGTCGGTTTTAGTTTTTCAGCGTTCTTGCCGGTCCCGTAATGCGATTTTGGACGCTGGAAATAGAAATCCACGTACAGGTAAAGCGGACCAATCAATGGACGTTCCGGACAGTGCTGACGTGACACGATAAGGAAATCAGCTTTATCGCTTTTGCTTGGATCGTAATTACCGAATTTGCCGGACCTGTGCCGCTTCAGCGCCTTCGGTTCACCGGGGACGTAGAATATTATCGGATCACTCATCATTCCACTCCTTTTTGTTTAATAGCGCGCCTGCGGATTATCTCGTCATTGACTATTCCCCACCAAAACATCTGTATCTCATGTTTGGTTTTCAGTCCAGGAACAACAGGGAAATTTATCGTCTTGAATTGATTGCGATACCTCGCACGAACGTATGTTTCACGCGCGCCATATTCATAGTAAATCGTTATCCTGTGCACACTGATTTCGTTATCCGGAACAGGAAAAGATTGTAGCATGACTCGTATTTCGTTAACTGTTCGTTTCGGTGGACGACGAAAAATCGTTCTTTTCTTACCCGATTTTCGTCTTTCCGTGTCTTTCGGTATTGATATAATTTCGCGCTGCTTTTTAAGCTGCCGCTCGTATTCCATGCTCGTCGGCTGCGGGATGCCAAGTAGCTTGTTTATCACGTAATTATCGTGATCGGTATCGGGCACAAAGCCTGGGTTTTTGTTGTCGCGGAGAGTCATAACCGCCAGTGTTGATGCTGTGAAACCAGTGTAGATCATGTCAGAATAGTTTTGGTTGATAATGCTGAATCCTGTCTTCCTTCACCCCTACCTGCACAGTCGGATATCCGTCCTGCGTGTATTTAAGGTCGTAAGTGTAGCCAGTCACATTGCAATCGCTGTCCAGTTTTGCGCAGACCCTGCTAACTTCCGCAACAACGTGCGGCTCATGGCGCGTCGATACGACTTTATCGCCGATCTTGAAAATTGGCTTCATGATGCGACGTCCTCCATCTCGACCATGTCAAACAGCGTCGGCATCTCAATTTCATGTTCCATCGCCTGCAGATACTGTACGCTGTCGAGGAAATACTGTGTGTTCAGCTCACTGCCCTGTCCTTTGCGTCCGAGTTTCAACGCTCGATATGGGACGGTTCCGAGTCCGCAAAACGGATCATAAACCAGCTCTCCTTCGTTGCTGTATCGGGTAATAAGGCGGTCAACGATATCGAATTGCAGAGGGCAGACGTGCAGCATCGCCCGGTTCTGACTCTGTGCGGTGTTAAGTGTCAGCATCCGGTTTACGTCGGTCCAGACTTCGGCATGATGACTGCCAGGGGCAAGTGTCATAAAGCTCGATGGTAACGCGCCTCGTTCGTCCAAGACCTCACCGATCTTGATATGCATGTCGTAATCATAGACCTCGTGCAGCGTGTATTCGGTGAATAAGCTGGCCAGACGATCTGGCCCCATGCCTGAAAGCTCTTCCGGGGTGAACATGCGGTTACCGCTGCTGCGCCAGAACGCATGAGCATCGACCTGCCAGCGGGCCCGCGTGTACTTCGACTTCTCCTTTTTCACGGGAACATCGGAATATCCGCGGCTTCGGTCCGTCTGTGGCTTGCGGAACAGCACGACGTATTCAGGGGAACCAACACCCATCTTTGTTCCGTCCTTGCACTGCTCGGACCATCCGAGGCGGTACGTCTGGTTATTTTCCCGGACAACATCGGTCACAACGGTAATCATGCCCATGTAATCGAACCCGTGCTTTTTGCCGTGCATGATCGCTTCGCAATGGAACGGGGAAACGGTCGGCGCTCCGGTCCCTGTGACGTTACCGAAAAGGATCCTGTCTTTGACGTGACAAGCGTAAATCCTGCCAGGGCGGAGAATGCGAAGCAGCTCTGGAGTGAGGTAGTCCATTTGCTGCCAGAAATGATCGTTATTGTCCGTGTGGCCGAAATCGTTGTAACTCGGCGTGTATTCGTAATGATTCGAGAATGGAATGGACGTGACGATCAAATCAACCGCGTTGTCCGGCTGAACCTGCGCCTCGAGAACGCAATCATTATTGGCGACGGTAAAGCGCTTGCCGTCAACCTGAATTCTTTCGCATCCGATTGTTCGGCTGAGTACGTCGCTGATGCTCAAGTGGTTCAATCCGTGTGACTTGATGATGTTTGTCATGTTGGTAACCAGTTTTTCATGTTGTGCCCATTTCTCCTGCAATACCCTCAAGATGTCCCGCTCTGCCTCGCTGTAAATCACATGGATTTCGACCTGTTCTTTTTGCAGGAACCGGTGAATCCTGTGGATCGCCTGTATGAAATCGTTGAACTTGTACCCGACTCCGAGGAAAATGGCCTTATTGCAATGGCGCTGGAAATTGCACCCGCTGCCAGCGATAACCGGCTTTGCCGAGAGGTACTGAAACTTCCCGTCCGAGAAATCAATAATCGCCTGCTCCCGCTGATCGAGGTCCTGGCTGCCGTATACAGCAACCGATGACGGGACCGCTTTCGTAATAGCTCGACGCTCATCTTCGAGGTCATGCCAAATCAGGAAATGACTATCAGGATCTTGCTGCAATATCTCTTGCATCTTCTCGATGCGCCGCGTGAGGCTGTTTCGTTTCTCGCTGCTTGCCGCCTGCAGGCCTGCGGCTGCGTCCATGAATAACTTCCCCTGGCCATCAGGGTCAAACCCGGCCATCTCATGGTCTGTCGGAACTTCGTGATAAATCACTTTCAGTTCTGGCAGGTCGTACCCTGTCGCGTCAAATCCGAGGTCCGCAGGTGACTGCAAAAAGATGCTCCATGAGTTCAGCCATAGCCAGAATTCGCGCTCCTTGTGCGGGTAGAGTGTCAGGTTGTTGGCCTGCGTGCTGTCGCGCTGAAAGAATCGCGTCAAGGCCTGCCCGGTGTCCATAATCCCCAGGAATCCCGCGTAATGGATCAGTTCTTTGTATCGGTTCGGGCTCGGTGTCGCTGTGGCCACGAACTTATGCTTGACGCTGCGGAATAATGGCAGGAACTCTTGAAACGTCTTGCTCCCGTAGCTTCTCAAGATGCTGGCTTCATCAAGACTGACGACCGTGAACAATGAAGGGTCCAGTTTGCCGTCCCTGATACTCTCGTAATTGGTCAGGTAGTAATCATGACCATCGGTAACTTCTGAACTGCGGCGGATGAATTGAAACTCTACCCCGAAATTCAGGCGGATATCTTCGATGTCATACCCGAGCTCATTGGCCCGATCTTCCCACTGCTCGCCTTCCAGCATACCGTCCCTGCGGAACTCCTGACGAACTCCGAGCGGACAAACGATGAGGGCCTTCCCGCCGGCGCGCATTCGGGTTAAACGAAGAATCTCAATCTGCTGCGGAGTTTTCCCCAGTCCGAACGCTTCAAACAGTGCTCGGTTTCCGCCCTTAACAGCCCACTGGACTATCGCGGACTGATGCGGACGTAACAGGGGATTAACCAACTCTGCAGGGCAATCGTACCCGTCAAATGTTGCAAGAGGAATCTTGCGCTTGAGAAATTCGATGTATGTCATCCCACACTCCCCTGATAACCCGCCATTGCATCGTAATCCGCGCCATCCATCCCCTCGCCGGGATTCTTGCCGTCGGCTACGTTCTGCCGGATTTTGGACTGTATCAACCGCTCCCGTTTCTGTCGATCTCCATGCATATCTCCAGGCATCATACAGGCACATTCATTGCAACGATTTACCGTGCACTGATAACAAGCACCCATTTGCTCTTCACGCTTCTTCTCGACCGCCTCCGGTATGCTCACGGTCAGCGCCTCGTTGATTTTGCGGTCGTATTCTTGCGCCTCGTCCGGCCAGATGTGGGATAAAGTGAGGTAGCCGGTAACGTGCACGTCTGCAAGCTCTTGGAATAGATGCCTGATCTTGCTACGCATAAACGCCGTGTTTGTATCAAAACCGTAACCCATACGAATAAGAAGAACTTTTAATGCATCGTCCAGCTCCAGAACCTCTTCGCGCAGCTTCTCTACGCACTCAAGCGGGGTGAACGCCGCAACCTTATCTTCTATCGCTCCCATTTATGCCTCCAGTTTATTGTTTATCCCCACTGTTCTGCCATTGCTTTTGCTATACCTGAATAAGTCTTTGATCTCATCTTTGACCGATCCGCGCTTGGCGGCATTTTGTGTATCCTGTCCTCGCGTTCCTGCATTATTTCCGTCGGAAGTAATGGCGGCAATCCTTTCAGCCACAGGCACGTTGCTTTTGTTTCACCATGCCCAAACATCCACGGGTGAATAATCTGTGTCGGCTTGCTATAAAGTGAACTCATAATGCTTACAGGGTTTTCAATGCATGTTTTCTTTATGCCTGATTTTGCCAGAAACATAAAAAACGATACCGCAGTATATTGCCGACCATCAACCCTTTTTTCCTTAAAATGCCTGGCACCTGAAACTGATAAATGAGTGCATGGCGGATGTGCTATCATCATATCAAAAGGGTAATCCAGCAAATCCCGCACATCGCCCTGATAATGTGGTCCAGGTGATTCAGTCGGCAACAAGTCGCAGCTTATCGCGTCGTGCCCTTTTGCTATAAACGCATCTCGGACTATTCCTGAATACTCACATGCAACAAGGATTTTCATACCGCTCCTTTTTGTTTCATTTCACGCCTGCGGATTATCTCGTCATTGACTACGCCCCACCAGAACATTTGTATCTCCATCTTGGTTTTCAGACCCGGCACGACGGGAAAATTTATCGTTTTAAATTGATTCCTGTACCGCGCCCGAACATAGGTTTCACGCGCACCGTATTCGTAGAAAGTCGTTATCCTGTGAGTGCTGATTTCGTTATCCGGAACAGGGAAAGATTGTAGTGCAATTCGTATCTCTTCGACCGTTCTTGTTGGCGGACGACGATAAATCGTTCTCATCTTCCCCGACTTCCTTCTTTCCGTATCGACGGGGATTGATACGATTTCGCGCTTCTGCTTTTTAAGCTGCAGCTCGTATTCCCTGCTCGTCGGCTGCGGGATACCAAGGAGCTTGTTTATCAGGTAATCGTCGCGCTTGGTGTCGGGTACAAAACCGGGATTTTTGCCGTCCCTGATTATGCTTACGGACTGAACGGCTCCGTAGTAGTTCGTCGGACGACGCGGCATGTTGTAGTGTGGTACGAGTGCGCTCATTTGGCCTCCTTCCAGTCAAGTTTAGCGCCGCATTTTGGGCAATAATTGAATGACCATTCACCGTATCCGCCAAATCCCTCTACAACGGTCCCGCACTCACAGCGTCCTGCACACGTCGGAACAACCACCTTCCTCAAATTCATTAGCCCCGTGTTCTCCTCTTCGAGCCTCGCGTTTTCGAGTTCAAGCGCCTTGATGCGCTTTGCCGGATCGGAATATTCCTCCCTCTGGCGCTTCGCCTTCGCCGCCTCGTCGTAGCCGGTCGTCATACCTATGATTTCAGTCATCGTTAAAAAAGTTCAGGTTGATGAAGTTCTATACTCTCTTCTTCCACTCCGCACTGTGGCACAATCGCTTTTCCGGTGCGCCCATGCGTTTCGTATTGCAGGTCGTAAACAATGCGCTCATGCGGCGTTTCTCGGTCGATAACGCGGACGGCTACAACCTCAGCGATGATGCCAGTTTTCTTCTTGCGGCTCACAACTTTGGAGCCTATGGGGAACTTTGGCGTCATTTCCTACCTGCCCATTTTGGCGCTGCAAAAACTGGGATACCGGTTGCCTGCTGAACAGCGTCGATGAATCTGGATTCGTCGCTGCGGTCGTCGGATAGGTGCAAAAGGTGGATTTCCCTTGTCTTGCTCAGATCGTTCGCCTTGATCGTCGCTATGCACTGCTGTAGCTCCATGTGCGAGGTAAACAGCCGGTCGTTCAAGCTGTCGCCGGGCTTCATCAGGTCTTTCGAGTAATTTGCTTCGATACAGAACAGCGTCGGCGAGAAGTCGAAGCGGACGGGCGAGTAAAAGCAGTCGATCATGAACACGCAGGTTTCTCCGTCGCGCCGGCTGCGGAACATGAAGCCGTAATTTGTGATGTCGTGAGGCACCGGAAAAGAATCGACACTTATACTGTCGATAAGCGCGCCACTGACATGCTCTCCGAAATCGGTGAGAACTCCCCGCCTCAGCAACTCGTAAGCCGCATTGCTGTTGTAATGATCGCCGTGCTTATGCGATACGAAACAGTAGTCATACTCACTCGGCGGCATAGGCAGAAGCCTTTGCATTTCGCGGTAAGTGACTCCGCACTCGATGAGGAGGTTGGTCTGTCCGTCGCTCAGGGTATATAAATTGCCTTGCGAGCTGCTTGCGTAGGCGGTGAAGTTCATCCTTCGCCTCCGTTCTTTTCGATTATCTCAGCCATCTGATAGCGTCCTGTTCCGTTCGGCATAATCCTCACCTTCCCATGCTTTTCGAGCAGCTTGAGCGTTGCGACCTGCGATGACTTGCAGTCGGTAACGAGATAACCGGACGGCTGTATCATGTCATCGTGAGCCATATCGAACACCTCGTCCAGCAATTCCGCCTTTTCCGCTTCGAGTGCGGCGATGCGAGATAGTGCAGCATCCCTTTCGTCTCGCATTTTATTAGCTCGTTCAAATTGGTCGTCTGCTGATTTCCTGAATGCCTCTTCGCTTTTCGTAAGCATCATTATGTCAAAGCATTTCTCATTTACGATCCTTTCGCGGTCAGCGTTTAACTCTTTACATTCCTCCATCAGCTTCTCCGCCTCGGAGCGGATAGCGTCAAGCATTCGATTCTGAGCATAGATTCTATCTGCTTGCTCATCCGTATCGTGCAGATAAACTTTTCCCTTATACCCATCAATCATCTCAAGTATTCCCATCTCACTTCTCCGTTTTCGTTGTGTCCGATGCTGCCGCCGACTGCCCTGTCGCCACAACTACGCTTGTCGCGGCTGTGTCGTTGCCATAGGTTGAGGCTTTGGCTTCATGAGCGCACGATGCGACTGATATACCAAATGCGACACAAGTCCCTCCCCACAGCATCCCGAGTAAAAATATTTTCCAGTTAATCATTTTGCCTCCACCTCGGCCTGCGCCGGTTTCTGTTTTTTACACGTCTGCTTTTTTGTCGGGAAAAACAGATTTAAACGGCAATACCAGTATGTCGTTTCGTGCCATTCGCTGTAATCAGAGTCAAGCCGAATACAGTTTTTGCAACAATCCGGAATATCATACCACATCATCCACTCCTTTAATCCGGGCGCGCGCCCGGTGTTTGGTTATTCATCGTCCATCAATTCGCATTCTCCCCGTAAAAGCACGGGGCACTCATCATCGCAACCCTTTGTCATTCCGTATCGGGAACATTCGCTCATCCCTTCAAACTCAGAATCCGATAACGCTCTTACAGATGCACAAATACTTATAGCCGCTTCACTGCATCCGGATGGATGTATCAGATTATTTTCCCACCCATCTCGCGGTTCGCTTAATCCGTTAGCATTTAAGTACTCAGATAGCCGCCTCACAACAGGGGAGCAATCAAAATCGCTTCCTAATGTTATTGGATTTCTTTGCGATGTAAGCCACCCGCAAAAACCGAATAATGCTTCCGATGCTGTCAATCTGTCCATTTCATCCTCC
>CAIYPU010000045.1 GCA_903928225.1 uncultured Chlorobiaceae bacterium | reverse complement strand
CGTGCGTTCCATGAAGCAGATGATCGACGGCGGAGAAGTCGGCAGGATATACGAAACGAGGGCTGTCGTGAACCTGGGCAGCAGGACCAGGCCGGACCTGCCATGGTCATGGTGGTGCGATGCGTCGAGGGGCGGAGGGGCGTTTGGTGCGATCGGCTCACACCTGATCGATCTGAACAGGTTTCTGATAGGCGAAACGGCCGAGGTTTCCTGTGATCTGTCGACAAGCATTCCCTTCAGGCCTGACAGTACGGGCAAGCCCTGTGCGGTCACCTCGGACGACCATTTCGCGATGATGATGAAATTCGGACCGTCCTCGGTTGCGCTTGGCAGTTCGGCGCTCCTGCATGTCACGACGGTAGGTGCCTATACATGGTTTTCATTCGAAGTTGTCGGCAGTCTGAAAACCATCAGGCTGGACGGTGCCGGCCGGCTCTGGGAAGTGCTGAACGAAGATGCGAAGGGAGGGCGGAGCCTGATCGATGCTCCCCGATGGAAGCAGGTCGTTCCGATGCTGCCCTGGGATGAGCTGGTCCTTCAGGAAAAGATCAGGCTTTCTTCACTGGCTGTCCACGGCATTTTCGCCGTCGGATTCGCTTTTCTTGCCCACAGGGTAGTCAAGGCGCTTCGTCAGGGCGAAAAAACCATCCATGACGCCGCTGATTTCACTGATGGACTGATGGTACAGAAAGTTCTCGATGCCGGAAGTCAGTCGAGCAGGCTGCGCCGGTGGGTGAAAATATGAGACAAAGCTGGTAAAGCCCATTATTTTCATTTGTTGAAATAAAAGTGGTAATTTCTGTCAAAGAGGTATCCCCCGAAGTTCAAACGGCAGAGAGTTCGATTGCAGAGGTGTCGTAGCTTCTGGTGACAGGCGCACTGTTGGAGTAAAAGGAACTTTTACCGGTCCTGGACAATAAACCGGGAACAGGCGATGAGAGAACCCGCAGCGATGAAAACAAGACATATTGCCGCAATAGCTCTGGTATTGCTTTTCGTTGCCGGTTTTTTCTTTTCCTGGTGGAGGGTAGTGCTTGCCGACCGGCAGATGCGGGACCAGCTGCTTCGTGAAGTTCTCATCGCCGCCCAGGGCATTGACCAGGAAAAGCTTAAAGACCTTCAAGGTTCCGATGCCGACCTCTCCAACCCTTCCTACCATTCCATCAAGGAACAGCTGTTCAAGACACGCAATGCCCTTGCAGATTGCCGTTTCGTCTATCTCCTCGGCAAGAACAGGAAAGGGGAAATATTTTTTTATGCCGATTCGGAACCGGCAAGTTCATCCGAATCATCACCTCCAGGCCAGGTCTACAATGAAGCGACTGATATTCTGAAGATGGTCTTCAATTCGAGGCACCCGGATACTGAAGGGCCGGTGCCCGATCGCTGGGGCACCTGGGTGAGCGGATTTGTGCCTCTTTTCCACAGCCAGTCGGGGAAAGTGATCGCCGTGATCGGTATGGATGTCGACGCATCCGCATGGGGATGGGAGATTGCAGGGCGTTCGGCATTCACCATCGGTCTCATGCTTGTGAGCCTGATTGTCCTCTGCAGTGTTTATTTCGCTTCCCGGCGTTCGAAGGAAGATTCCGGGCCGGTCCTCCAGCGTCTCATGGCACCGCTTGTGATCCTGATAGCGGCTATGGTGATTTCGTTCAGCCTGTTGCTCTGGTGGCAGCAGCAGAAGCAGCTCGAGCAATTCGTCAGACATGCCGATGAGGATATCGCCAGTGAATTCCTTAAAAGCATAGAAATTTCCAGGGACGGTCTCGCGGTTGCCATCGAAGCGATCAGCCGCGACAGGGAAATTGTCGACGCTCTCCACGATAAAAACCACGATCGCCTCTACAGCCTTACCCTGGAGCTTTACAGGAAATACCGGGTCCGTTACGGAATCACCCATTTCTATTTTGTCGATCCATCCCGCACCTGTATTCTCCGGGTCCATGATCCGGACAGGAAAGGCGATACGATCGACCGGTACACCATGCGTGAGGCGGCACGGACCGGGACCGTATCGAGCGGTATGGAACTGGGCCCTCTGGGCACGTTTACCCTTCGGGTGGTCGAACCGGTCATGGATGGAGGCAAACTTATCGGCTTTATCGAGCTCGGTCGTGAAATCGAAAGCATTCTCGATGAAATCCACCTCGACTCGGGTAACGGGGTGGCTGTGTTCATCAACAAGAAGTACCTCCGGAAGCAAAGCTGGGAAGAGGGTATGCACCTGTTAAAGAGGGATGCCTCGTGGGACAGGTTCATGAACGATGTCCTTGTCTATTCATCGTTCGGCATGTTTCCCCGGGAATTCAATGCAGCCCTCTCTTCCGATACCGCAATCAAAGGTATGGACATCAAGTGGGAAGACCGGCCGTGGCATGCCACATCAAAGCCGCTGCTCGATGCTTCCGGCCGAATGGTCGGGTCCATTCTGCTCATCCAGGACATTTCTTCCGACAGGAACGCGGTAACCCGGTTCCTTTCGATTTCAGGTATATCGATCATCGTGGTTTTCACGGTACTGCTTGGTTTTCTTTTTGTCGTGCTCAGCAGGACGGACCGGAACATCAGGCGGAGGGAGAAGGATCTCATCCTGAGCAGGGAGCAGTACATGCTTGCGGTGAGCGGAAGCAACGACGGGATCTGGGACTGGAACATCCTTGAAAATTCGCTCTACCTTTCACCCATCTGGAAGAGGATGGTCGGTTATGAGGATTACGAACTGCCGAACAACTATGCCACGTTTGAAGAACGGATCCATCCCGAGGACCGGCCGGTTTATAAAAACTACCTTGCCCGCTACCTGAAAAACGAAATCACCTCGTTCAGCATCGAGTTCCGTTTGCGGCACCGCAAGGGCAACTATCTCTGGATCCTCGCAAAAGGGGAGGCCCTGCGCGACCAGAACGGCGAAGCTTACCGCATGGCAGGATCGCACAGCGATATCACCGGAAGAAAGATGGAGCAGGAGGAGCTCAGGAAACGTTCAGCCCTTCAGCTTGTCCTCATGGACCTTGCCATCGGTTTTGTCAACAAACCGAGCGGGGAACTCGACGGCGCGATCGATCGCGCGCTTTCCATCGTTGGCGAATATGCCGGTGTCGACCGGGTCTATCTTTTCAGTTACGATTTTGAGAAGAACACCATGAGCAACACCCATGAGTGGTGCGCTCAGGGAATTAATCCCGAGATACGGAACCTCCAGAACCTCCCGAACGACACGATCCCGGACTGGGTTGCCACCCACCGGCAGGGCAGGATCGTCTATATCAAGGATGTTCAGGCGCTGCCTGCAGACAGCGCATTGCGGAACATTCTCGAGCCCCAGGAGATCAGGTCGCTGATCACACTGCCCCTGATCTACGGCGATCTCTGTTTCGGATTTGTCGGGTTCGATTCGGTCAGGAAGCTCAAATCATGGGAAGATGACGATGTCTCCCTCCTGCGTATCCTTGCGGAACTGTTCACGAATGCCGAAGTCAGGCGCAGGCATGAAAATGCTCTGGTGGAAGCTCGCTCGGTTGCGGAGGCGGCAAACAGGGCGAAAAGCGAGTTCCTCGCCAATATGAGCCATGAGATCCGAACTCCCATGAACGGGGTCATCGGCATGACCGGTCTGCTGCTCGATACGATGCTGAACGAGGAACAGAAAGGATATGCCCTCGCAGTGAAGTCAAGCGCGGAATCGTTGCTCAGCCTCATCAATGATATCCTCGACTTTTCAAAAATCGAGGCAGGCAAACTTGAACTTGAAATTCTCGATTTCGACCTCAGGAAGGTTATCGACGATGTCGCTTCTATCATGGCTGTCCGGGCGATGGACAAGAAACTCGAATTCATCTGTTCCCTCTCTCCGGATATCACTCCCTTCCTTAAGGGTGACCCCGGGCGCATTTCGCAGGTGCTGAACAACCTTGCCAGCAATGCGATCAAATTCACCCATGAAGGCGAAGTATCAGTCTATGCGACGGTCGAATCGGAAACCGACGACGAGCTTTGGATCCGTTTTTCAGTTAAGGATACCGGTATCGGCATCCCTGAACGCAAGATCGAACAACTGTTTTCCAGCTTCACGCAGGTTGATTCCTCCACAACCCGAAAATTCGGAGGGACCGGGCTCGGCCTTGCCATATCGCGGAAACTCGTTACCCTCATGGGTGGCGAGATCGGTGTGAACAGTACGGAAAAGAAAGGATCGGAGTTCTGGTTCACCATACCGCTGAGAAAACAGATGCACTGGGTGAATGGAGGGCTCTACCCGAAAGATGCCATCAATGGCCTTCGGGTCCTGATTGCCGACGACAATGACACGAACCGGACAATCATGCTGACCCAGCTCACTTCCTGGGGGGCGAAAGTCTCTGACGTTTCCGGTGCCGTTCCCGCCTGCCGGGAACTCGAGGAGGCGTTCGACAGGGGTGAGCCTTTCAGGCTTGCCATCATCGATATGCAGATGCCGGACATGGAACTGGAACAATTCTGTCGTTCGGTGAGAAATCAGGAGAGGCTGAAGAATACCGTTTTCGTCATGATGGGCAGCATCGGAAGCCAGCCAGGTGCAGAATACCTGAAAGATATGGGCTTTACGGCCTTCCTGTCGAAACCCATCAGGCAGTCGGACCTCTTCGATATGATCGCGGCCGCGGTTTATTCGGAACTGGATGGAGATGCGGATGCCGTCAAGCGGCAATATCCCGGGTGCGCCCTTCTGCCCAAACCGTCGGCATCTGCCAACGGAAGCTCGAAAACTTACAGGCTCCTGCTTGCCGAGGACAGCACGATCAACCAGAAGGTGGTGACCGGTCTGCTTGGAAAGCTGGGGTACCATATCGATGTCGTGGCTAACGGACAGGAGGCCCTTCAGGCACTCGAAACCATTCCTTACGACCTTGTCATCATGGATGTGCAGATGCCGGAAATGGACGGGCTCGAGGCGACGCGCCTGATCCGCAACCCGCATTCGAAGGTGCTGAACCACCGTATTCCGGTTATTGCGCTTACGGCCCATGCAATGGAGGGTGATCGCGAACTCTGCCTGCAGGCAGGCATGAACGATTATGTGTCGAAGCCCATCGATTCTCGCCTGCTCGCCGAAACTCTCAGGAAGTGGCTCTGATCAGGAACAATACCGTTCCCACTCGGCAAAAAGGGTATCGAGCTCCCTGCAGACGGCATGATAGGCATCCATGGTCCTGGAACTCTCTTCCTTGCTTTTTTTATAGAAATCCTCTTCAGCCATCGAGGTTTCAAGGGACTCCTTCTTTTTTTCGAGCAGGTTGATCTTCTGTTCGATCTCCGCGATTTTCTTTTTATTACCGGCGGGCGGAGCGCTTTTCGGCGTCTCGGTTTTCCCTTTTTCCGCAGTGGGGGGCGGCGTTTTTTTCTGGGTATCCGCGGCCTGTTTCCTGCGCTCTTCCTCGATGAGCTTTTCGGCTTTATCGAGGTATTCCGCATAGGTTCCCAGATAGAGCCTCAGCCGGCCGTCTTTTATTTCGATCACCTTGTTGACGAGGCTGTCGAGGAAATACCGGTCATGGCTTACGATAAGCAGTGTGCCGTCGTAATTTTCGAGCGAATCGATCAGCATCTCCTTGGAGCGCATGTCGAGGTGGTTCGTCGGTTCGTCCATGATGAGCAGGTTCGATGCCTGCAGCAGGATCCTGGCCAGCGCCACCCTCGATTTCTCCCCGCCTGAAAGCACCTTTATTTTCTTGTTGATGGCATCGCCGCTGAACAGAAAGCAGCCCAGGATATCCCGGATGTTTTTCTGTGCTTCCGAGGTCGGCGCTGAATCCAGCATCTCCTCGTAAATGCTTTTTTCCTGTGCGAGGTTCTCTGTCTGGTGCTGGGCGAAATAGTTCAGGGAGACGTTATGCCCCATGGT
>CAIYPU010000044.1 GCA_903928225.1 uncultured Chlorobiaceae bacterium | reverse complement strand
TGGGTAGCTATGTTTGGTTGAGGTAAGCGCTGAAAGCATCTAAGTGCGAAACTCGCCTCAAGATGAGATTTCCCCATCAGGCTCCAGGAAGATGACCTGGTTGATAGGCTACAGGTGTAAGCACAGTAATGTGTTCAGCCGAGTAGTACTAATAAGCCGATTGACTTAACCATTTTTTATTAGTGGTGGGTATACTCTGCAGAGGCAGGAAAGTTTATAGGTTTACGAAGGAACAGCGCCATGCGCTGCTTCAATTGCCAGAGATTCTACGGCGACTATTTCCCAGGTGATCACCTCTTCCCATTCCGAACAGAGTCGTTAAGCCCTGGAGAGCCGATGGTACTGCTTCACTGCGGGAGAGTAGGTCGTCGCCGAGATTTTATATCACCAAAGCCCGGGTCACCCCCGGGCTTTCGTGTTTTAAAGAAGAGCATGGGACCGATTGGACCGATAGGATTGATGGGACCGATTGGACCGATAGGATTGATGGGACTTATGGGACAAATAGGACCAATAAGACAATCACCAGTTCCCTGCCCCCAGTCCTCAGCACTTTTTTCAGTGCTGAGTGCTGAGTGCTCAGGACTAAGCATTTTTTTCTTACTCAGTCCTCAGTCCTCAGCACTGACTTCCCTCTTTCCAGTCCCCACCATCCCCCCTCATTGCTCATTGCTCATTGCTCATTGCTCATCGCTCGTTGCTCATCGCTCATCGCTATTCCTCCCCCCCCAGCCCCCAGCCCCAACTTTCCACTTTCCTGCTCCCTCAGCCTTTGCTCCCTTCATGAAAATGTGATACCTTGAGAAAGATTTGTTCATTTTTCATGGAAATCCCGATGAGAAAATTTTCTCTTTCCTTTCTCTGCCTGTTCTCTTTTTTCCTGCTTGCCGCCTGTGCCGATAATCCAAGGAGCACCGCCCAGAAATTCACCGAAAACCTCGCTGCCGGCAAGATCAGCGAAGCGAAGCAGTATGCTACCGAGCCGACCGGCAAACTGCTCGATTTCGCCGCCTCACTCGGAACACTGCCAGTGAACCGCGATTTCCGCTTCACGTTCATAAGCGAATCCGTCAAGGACAACAGGGCTAAGGTTGTCTACAGGGAAAAGCCCGAAGCCGAGGAACAAACGCTTGATATGGTGAAAGTCGATGGCAAGTGGAAAGTCGATCTTCCGACCGGTAAATAAAAGGCTGTTTTTGCACATGCCGCTGCTTTTCTTCTGTTTGTTGCTGCCGGCTTCCGGCGCCACTGAAGGAACGCTCCGCAATCAACGGGTATTGCAGCGCGCAGTATCCGCCTGCCGGGACGGTGATCTCGTGTTCAGGTATGGAAACGGGTTCTTGTCGCCGTATTTCAGGGACGCGTCCACTGTCCACAAGCGTTTTTCCCATACAGGCGTGATTGTGTTCCAAAACGGTCTGCCCTGGGTGGTGCATTCCGATGCACACAGCATGACCGGTATCGGCAAAGTCCATCTGGTGCGTCTCGATGAGTTCCTTTCCGGAGCGTCCGACTATGCCTTCTATCGTCTGGGTGCGTCGGGAAACGTCGGGTTGCGCATTTCGCAAGCAGCATCCTCTTATATCGGCAGGCAATTCGATACCGAATTCGATACCCAGGACGCTTCGAAGCTTTACTGCTCCGAGCTGGTGATGCGGGCGGTCAACGAAGCATGCGGACGACCGGTGATAAGGCCATCCGTGATCCATGGAAAGAGCGTGGTCGCCATTGATGATTGTTATCGGGATCCTTGTATCAGGGAGCTCAGGCTTTCCGGAGGAGCATGAAGCCGAACATGAAAACGCTTTAGTTTGCACAACCATGGCACTACCAAAGACAGAAACAGGCCATTACGCATTCAGCCACGAAATGACGGTGCGCGATTACGAATGCGACATGCAGGGTATCGTCAATAACAGCGTTTACCTGAATTATCTGGAACATGTTCGCCATATCTACCTGAAGGTGCATGGCGTCGACTTTTCGGAATACACCCGGCAGGGGATCAATCTCGTCGTTATCCGCGCGGAACTGGATTACCGTTCTCCGCTGGAAAGCGGCGACCGTTTCCTGGTCTGCCTGAACATGAAACGGGAGAGCCCCCTGAGGTTCGCATTTTATCAGGAGATTTTCCGGCTGCCCGACATGAAGCAGGTTGTGCATGCAAAGATCACCGGGACGGCGATCAACAAGCGCGGTCGGCCGGAACTCCCCGAAGAGCTCGACAGGCTTTTCGTTCGCGAGTGAGCAAACGGCCAAAGTGCGGATGATGCCTTATAGTTACGGTAACAATAAGTTATGGATTCTTCGCTGCGCTCAGAATGACAAAAAAAGACAGAATGACAGGATTGGGACAGAATGGGAAGTGTAACGAGTATGTTCCGAAACACAGGTGTCATCCTGAACGGAGCAGAGAGGAGTGAAGGATCCAATTTCATGCGTTATCATAAGTTTATCGTTACCGCATTTTATCAAAGAGAAGTACCCTGTTTATGAAACCACTCAGAGAGGTCGCTCAATCCTACATGGCGCTTGCGGAGGCCGAACGCCAGATTTCAGAAGGACTTTATGGCGAGGCGGCTGACAACTGCCGCAAGGCGATTGCTATGTCCAGAACCATTCCTGCCGAAGAGGCTTTCGATTATGCGGGTTTCGATGCGTTCTGCCATGCGAGGCTCTCGGAAGCTCTCCGGAAACTTGGCGGATATGACGAGGCTCTCGCAGCATCCGAAAAGGCGCTTCATTATTTCAACCGCAGGGGCGAACTGAACCGTGAGGACGGCAAGTTCTGGATCGCGGCGGTGCTCAGCCGCGGCGTCGCGCTCCAGGAGACCGGCCTGGTGGAAGAGGGTGCCAAAGCGCTGGCTATGGCAAGGGAGATGATTCAGGAGCGGAAAGAAGAGCTTCCGGGAAAAATGGAAATGCTGGGCGAGATTGACAACAGGCTCGCTTCCTGCGGAGGCATGGCCGGGAAACAGGCAAAAAAACCAGGCTACAAAGCCTGGTGGGAGTTCTGGTCCTGAAGGTATGAACGCAAGTGTTGAGAAAATCCTGATGGTGCGCCTGAGCTCGATCGGCGATATCGTCCTGACGACACCAGTGCTTCGCGAGGTTGCCGGTTTTTTCCCGGATGCCGTTATCGATTACTGCACCAAACCGGCATTCCGGGCGCTTCTCGACGGCAACCCTCATATCCGGGTCCTCCATACCATCGACGACCCGCCGCGTGAGAGGTACGACCTCGTTATCGACCTGCAGAACAACATCAGGTCGGCAAGGCTCATCAGGAAAATCGATCACGACCGGGTCGTGAAGTACCGGAAGAGCACCTGGAAAAAAATTGTTCTTGCACGGACAGGTCTGGACATAACCGGTCCTTACCGCTCGGTCGTCGACCGGTACCGTGGTTCGCTCGAAGGGTTCGGTGTGAAGGCAGACGGAATGGGCTGCGAGCTTTTTCCGTCGGAGGCCGACAGGATATTTGCCGAGTCGCCGGCTGGAGCAGGGGTACCTTTGCTTGCGGTATGCCCGGGAGCGAAACATTTCACCAAGCGTTATCCGGCAGAAAAATTCGCCGGCATTCTTGCCCTGCTTTTCCGGGAGATGCCACTGAAGGTCGTTATACTCGGAGGAAAGGAAGATTCCGATGCCGCCGCAGGGATCATGGCCGCCCTTCCGCCGGAGTTCATGCCGCATGTTGCCGATCTTGCCGGAAAGACGACCTTCCTGCAGTCAGCGGCGGTTCTCGGCCGATCCGACGCGGTGCTGACGAACGACACCGGCCTGATGCATATGGCTTCGGCATTCGGAAAAAAGATATTCCTGCTTTTCGGTTCGTCGGTACCGGCGTTCGGCTTTCTGCCCTACCGGGTTCCATTCGAACTTTTCGAAGTTCGGGGGCTCCGCTGCAGGCCCTGTTCGCATATCGGAAGGAGTTCGTGCCGGAAAGGCCATTTCCGCTGTATGAATGACTTGAAAGAGGGGGGGATCGCCGGAAGCATCCTCGAATATTTCACTCGCAGAGAGCCATGAAGATCGCAAGCTGGAACATCAACGGCATACGGGCACGGAAAGATGCCCTTAGCGCCTGGGTTATGAGCCGGCAGCCTGACCTGCTCGTACTGCAGGAGGTCAAGGCTTCCGAGGAAGAGATCCCTGCCGAAATAAGCGCACTGCCCGGCTTCAGGAAATTCTGGAACGGTTCTGTTTTCCGCAAGGGGTACAGCGGCACAGGCATGCTTATGAGGGACGGTGGATTCACCGGCAACGCGGCATGGGAAATTCCTTCCTTCGATCTCGAAAACCGCACAGTGGTGCTTCATCTGTCCGAATTCACCCTCGTGGGGACCTATGTTCCCCGTGGCGAAAGCGAAGAGCACTATCGCACCAAACTTGCATATCTCGAGGCATTGAGGGAGTACACCCTCAAGCTGCAGCGGTCAGGGAGGCAGGTTATCCTTGCCGGGGACATGAACGTCGCCCACCTCGACATCGACGTCCACCGTTCGCAGCACAAACCGGGGGCTGTTGGCCTCAGGCCCGAGGAACGGGCCGCAATAGGCGCTCAAATAAGTTCGGGGCTGACGGACATCATGCGGGACCTGAACCCCGGGGTGGAAAACCTCTTCACCTGGTGGCCATACTGGAAATATGCACGGGAACGAAACCTCGGCTGGAGGATCGACTGTTTTTACCTTTCAAAGGAACTTGCCGGAAAAGTCTGCGGGGCAAGTGTCGATCTCGGGGAGAAAAGTTCAGACCATGCACCCGTCATTCTTGAGCTTTCAATTGCCTGAGCGATATGCCGCAAAGGTTGGAAAAGTGTGACAAAAAATTTACTTTAAGGGTTCAAATTTGCAGGTGGTGTTTTTTGTGCCTGAAAACACAATGAATCCGAGGGGGATGGTAAGCGCAATACCTGACTTCCGCCACAGGCAAGCAGTAGACAAGGTCAACTTTTTAATTTTTGCGCTATGGAAACATCAAAACTTTACGAATGCACGGTAATCATCGACGGTGGGCTTCAGGACGAAGCAATAGCATCGGCGATGGCTATGGTGCAGCGGGTGATCACCGAAAAAGGGGGCAGCATCAGCAGTGTCCTCGAGATTGGCAGGCGGAAAATGGCCTACCCGATCAAAAAGAAAACCATCGGTTATTACGCCCACATCGAATTTACCGCAGCAACCCCTGTCATCGCAGAGATTGAAAAGGTGCTCCGTTACGAGGAGGACCTCCTGCGTTACCTCATCATTCATCTTACCGGTGCGCTTCTTGAAATGCGCAAGAGGGTCGAGAAATACAGTGTCGTCATCGGCAGCCCTGAAGACAACGTCTCAGCTGAACCGGGTGCATCCGGCTCCAGCGATGAGTGATCGTCAGGATATGTTTGCACGTAAGCTGAGAAAAGATTCCTTTTGAGAATAAAACGGAGAAGATGTCATGGCCGAGTTGAAAATGCCTGAAATAAACAGTGTCATTATTGCTGGAAATCTTACCAAGGACCCGGTTTTCAGGCAAACTAATTCCGGTGGAACACCTGTAGTCAATTTTTCGATTGCCTGCAACAGGAGGTTCCGGGACAGCAATCACCAGTGGCAGGAAGATGTCTGCTACGTCGGCGTGGTTGCCTGGAACAAGCTGGCTGAAAGCTGCCGTGACAACCTGAAGAAAAGTTCTGCCGTCCTCGTTGACGGTGAATTGCAGAGCCGAACCTGGAAAGCGCAGGACGGTTCATCCAGGACTGTCGTGGAAATAAAGGCACGCAGGATCCAGTTTCTCAACAAGCGAAAGAAAAACGGCGAAGAGGATGAAGAGGGCTTTATCGAGGACGAATGCCACGATACTCATCATGAAGCTATCTCCGATGATGAGGCAAGCCAGATTTATGAATATAAATACCTTTCCTCCGATTGAGGGGGAGGGGTAGGAAAAATTTTGCTATCAACCCATGAAACAGAAATTCACACCATCCCATGGCGCCAAAGGCCAGGGCAACAAAGCTCTTGGCAATGCTCTTGCGTCAAAAAAGAAAGTATCGAAGAACCAGGTGGTATTTTTCGACTACCGGGACGAGCGCAAGCTCAAGAGGTTCATCAACGACCAGGGGAAAATCATCCCCCGTCGCATTACGGGCCTGTCTGCAAAAGAACAGAACCTTCTGACCCATTCGGTGAAATGGGCACGGTTCCTTGCAGTCATTCCCTATGTCGCCGATGAATACAAATAACCATTTTCGCAATCATTTGAACGAGGAAGCTAACAAGTGAAAATCATTTTAAGAAAGGATGTAGCTACCCTTGGCGATGCAGGCGAGGTCGTTTCCGTCAAGAACGGTTATGCGAACAACTTCCTGATCCCACAGGGTATCGCCATCAGAGCTACCGAAGGAACGCTCAAGGCTCTTGAAACCGAGAAAAAGCAGCAGGCAAAGAAGGTCGAAGCACAGCGCAAGAGTGCACGTGAACTTGCGCAGAAAATCGAGCAGCTTTCCCTGAAGGTATATGCCAAGGCCGGCGAGTCCGGAAAGCTTTTCGGAACTGTCACGGCAGGTGATATCGCCGATGCTCTCAAGGTCGAGGGTATCGAGGTGGATCGCAGGAAAATCACCCTCGAGGCTCCGATCAAAGCGCTTGGAAAATACGAGGCCGATGCGAAACTGTTCCATGACGTTTCTGTCAGGGTGCATTTCGAAGTTGAAGCCCAGGGCGCCGAAGCCTGATCCTGCTCCAATACGGCAGTTATCCGGCCCCGCTTTCCTCAATGGATCGCGGGGCTTTTTTATTGCTTTTAAAGGGGATATCGCCGGTCAGGGAGAAACGGTCACCGGTATCAGGCTGAATAAATTTCCCGGTGTTTCCTGAGATCTTCAAGAAGCGATCCCATTCCCCTGGCCACGACGGTGATAGGATCGTCGCAAATCTGTACCGGTATGGTTGTTTCCTCGGTTATTTTCCTGTCGATGCCGGGAATGAGCGCGCCGCCGCCGACTAGGTACAGTCCATGGTTGAAAATGTCTACGGCGATTTCCGGTTTGATTACCAGAACCTCGAGGCTTTTCTTGATCGCCGTGATGATCTGGTTGATGCTCGGGGTGATGATTTCCCTGACCGTGAGGGAGTCTATCGTCTGGGCTGCGGGGAGGCCGGATTCAACATTCACACCCCTGACGGTCATGGACCGTTCATGCGACAGCGGGGAGGCGGAGCCGAGTTCGATCTTGATCTCTTCAGCCCTTGAATCGCTGATGACCAGATTATAGGATTTCCTGAAGTGGTTGAGGATGGCATTGGTCATATCCATCCCGCCCAGTTTCAGGGATTCGTTCGAAACGACACCTCCGAGGGAGATCACGGCGATTTCAGTCGTTCCGCCGCCAATGTAGACGATCATGTTTCCTATCGGTTCATCGATATCGAGCCCGAGCCCGATTGCCGATGCCATGATGTCCGTCACCATATACACTTTCTTCGCCCCGACATTTTTTGCAAAATACCGTACGGCCCGTTTTTCCACAGCCGTGATTCCCGAGGGCATGCTGATGACGATATTGCGGATTCCGATGCCGAACATACCTTTGGCTTTCCTGATGAGCCCCTTGACCAGCTCTTTCGTCGATTCGTAATCGGCAATCACGCCGTTGACAAGCGGTCGGATGGTCGAGACGCCGGGGTGGAGTTTTTCATGAAGAGCCAGCGCATCACTTCCGATAGCTACTACCCTGCCGGTCTTGTTCTCACGCGCGATCATGGATGGTTCATTCAGGACGATGCCGACACCCCGGATATAAATCAATGTGTTTGACGTACCTACATCAATAGCGATATCCTTGTAGAGATCGTTTAAAAAACTCATGTGGTTCCCTGAGGTGTTATGTTATGAGCGCCTTCCCGGAAAGGTGATTTCGTAAACGTATTTCCAAGTGTATTGTAACGAAAATATCTTGAAGTAACGTCTATAAAAAGGGGAAAACAGTGATCTTCTGAGCTGGTTAACCTTATCTTTTGCGAACAATATACGGAATTACACTGCTTGCTGCAATTTCCCGACAGGAATGCTAACAATTGTTATAACAGGGGCCATACCGGTTCAATGCCCCGTCGATACTTATCGGGTGATCAGCAGAGCGTATTGATCTGTATTCTGACGGCAGAGGAAGGTGATGCTTATGCAGGAAACTGCCTGAGCATGCGCACATCGTTTTCGAAAAGAAGCCGGATATCGTCAATCTTGTAGCGCAGCAGCACTGTCCGGTCCACGCCCATGCCGAATGCGTATCCCGACCAGGTTTCCGGGTCTATTCCGCAGTTGCGGAGCACATTGGGATGGACCATGCCGCATCCCATGATTTCCAGCCAGCCGGATTTCTTGCACACCCGGCACCCTTTTCCGCCGCAGAGATAGCAGGTGACATCGACTTCTGCAGACGGTTCGGTAAACGGAAAGAAGCTGGGTCGGAACCTCAGTTTCACATCTGTGCCGAACATCTGGCGGGCAAAGGAATAGATGGTGGCCTTGAGGTCGGCAAACGAGACTTTCCTGTCGATATAGAGGCCTTCAAGCTGGTGAAAGACACAGTAGCTTCTGGCGCTGATCGCTTCGTTACGATAGACTTTGCCTGGACAGATGGCCCTGATGGGTGGTTCCCTGTCAAGCATGACCCTGATCTGGACCGGGGAGGTATGGGTACGGAGGAGGACGTCATCGCCATCCTTTTCCCTGGTGATGAAGAAGGTGTCCTGCATGTCGCGGGCCGGATGGTCCGGCGGGAAGTTCAGCATGTCGAAATTGTACCGGTCGAGCTCGAGCTCCGGTCCGGTTGCAATCCCGAACCCCATGTCGGAAAAAATCCTTTTCATCTCGCCCAGCACCTTCTGGACCGGGTGCTCGCTGCCGGTGAAATACCTCCTGCCGGGAAGGGTGAGGTCGATCAGGTTGCCCCGGTCTTTTTCCCCTGAGGAAAACCTCTCTTCAGCCTCGGCGCATTTCGCTTCGGCAGTCTGCTTGAGCTGGTTGAGGAGCTGGCCAATCCGCGGTTTTTCAGCAGGTTCAACTGACTTGAGCTGGCCGAAAAGCCCGGCAATCAGGCCTTTTCGCACCGTATACCTGAGGCGGAACGCTTCAAGCTCTGCCGGTGAACCGATCTCGAAGTCAATGATTTCCTGCTGCAAACTGCGAATGGTGTTTTCCATTGATGTACCGATGAATCTTATCCGATGACGCTGCTGACGATTTTCGCGAAGGCGGCCGGGTCCTTGACGGCGATTTCTGCAAGGGCTTTGCGGTCGATTTCCACGTTCTTTTTGTTCATGGCATCGACAAGCTTCGAGTAGGTGGTGCCGTTGATGCGCGCAGCGGCATTGATACGCATGATCCAGAGCGAACGGAAGGTGCGTTTCTTGGCGCGGCGGTCGCGGTAAGCGTACTGTTCGGCTTTGTCGACGGCATGCTTGACGACGGTCAGAACATTGCCGCGTGAACCCCAGAACCCTTTTGCTTTCTTTAAAATTCTCTTTCTCCGGGCCTTCGAGGCTACGGCGTTATTGGCTTTAGGCATTGCAGTGAAAAGTTAGTGTTTAAAATTTATGCAAGGATCATACGCTTGATCTGCTTGGCTTTCGTGCCTTCGAGCAGGGTTGCCTGATGCAGGCGGCGTGAACGTTTCCTGTTTTTCTTTTCGAGGTTGTGGGACCCGTTCATCCGTTCGCGTTTGATCTTTCCTGATGCGGTAGCCTTGAAGCGTTTGCTTGCCCCGCGGTGTGATTTCATTTTAGGCATGATCGTCCTTTGATATTATGGGAATAAACTGAAACGGTAATTACTCTTTGATTTCGTTGGCCTCGTCGATGTCCTTCACGTCAGCCGGCGGCAACGGGGCAATGCTGGTTTTGGCCCTGATGCGGTCGTAGGCATCGATTTTTTTCTTGTCCGGTTCGAAATAAACGAAAAGCTTCTTTCCTTCGAACTTGGGGTCACCGTCGCGGTTGCCGACAACACTGAGCCTTTCGGTCAGGCGTTCAGCAAGTTCGAGACCCTTATCCTTGTATATGATCGAACGGCCGAGAAAAACGATGGTGGCGCGGACGCGGTTGCCCTTGCGAAGGAACTCCTCGAGGTGGGCCGTCTTGAAATCGAAATCGTGCTTGTCGGTGTTGGGATGGAACCGCAACTCCTTGAGCGTGGTGGTTTTCTGCTTCTTTTTCAGGTCCTTTTCCCGCTTGTCCATTTTATAGAGCAGCTTGCCGAGGTTGTCGAGCTTGCAGACCGGCGGCTGCGCGTTCGGCTGAACCTCGATCAGGTCCTGGTTCTTCTCCTCTGCAATACGCCTCGCATCGAAGGTTTTCATGACCTGCTGTGTCCCGTCCGGGAAGATCACTCTCACTTCAGGTACACGGATCTGCTCATTGACCCGGTAGGAAAGCTTGGATTTTTGATCCGTGGCCTTTTGTTTCTTCATGCGTAAAGGTTTGGTTTGGATAATCAGGTTCTTCCGGTAATTTCTGTCTTCAACTGCTCGATCAACGCTTCAAGTTCGAAACGGCCTGCATCGCCGATGCGATGGCGGCGCAGGGATACTTCCCCGTTCTCTTTTTCCTTCTGTCCGATGACAGCCATGCAGGGAATCTTTGCAAGCTCGGCATCGCGGATTTTCCTGCCGACTTTCTCGCTCCTCGTATCGATTTCCGAGCGGATGCCTGCGCCCAGCAGCGCCTGGTGAACCTCTGCGGCGTAATCGTGCACCTCCTCCGTTATCGGGAGCACGATGGCCTGGACCGGAGCGAGCCAGAGCGGGAAATTGCCGGCTGTATGCTCGATAAGCACCCCGATGAAACGCTCCATAGAGCCGAAGGGTGCCCGGTGGATGACGACCGGGCGGTGTTTCTGCCCGTCGCTGCCGATATAGGTGAGGTCGAACCGTTCAGGCATGACGTAGTCAACCTGAACCGTGCCGAGCTGCCACTTCCTGTCGAGGGCGTCGCGGACGATGAAGTCTATTTTCGGTCCGTAGAAGCTCGCTTCGCCGATGCCGATGAAATACTCTATGCCCATGCGGTCGGCGGCTTCCCTGACATCTTTTTCCGCCTGTTCCCACACTTCCGGTGTCCCTCCGTACTTGGCCCGGTTTTCCGGGTCATGCAGGGATAGCCTTGTCTGGACGTTTGAAAAACCAAGCGTCGAGAAGACATGCTGCGTCAGGTCGATGGCGTTGCAGATCTCGTCGACCAGCTGGTCGGGACGGCAGTAGATGTGGGAATCGTCCTGCGTGAAGCCCCTTGCCCGGACGAGGCCGTTCAATTCGCCCGACTGTTCGTGGCGGTAGACCGTGCCAAACTCCGTCAGCCTGATGGGAAGTTCCCGGTAGCTGCGGATCCTGTTGCTGTAGATCAGGTGGTGGTGCGGGCAGTTCATGGGTTTCAGGAGGTACTGCTCCTGGCTTCCATCCTCATCGTGGTATGTCAGCGGCGGGAACTGGGAATCGCTGTAATACGGATAATGTCCCGAACGCTTGTAGAGTTCTATGTTGCCGATGTGCGGCGTGTAGACCGGAAGGTAGCCGCGCTTGCGCTGTTCTTCCTTCAGGAATGATTCAAGCTCGCTGCGAACGATGGCACCTTTGGGCAGCCAGACCGGCAGGCCGCTTCCCACTTCGGGTGTAAGCATGAACAGCTCGAGCTCGGCACCGAGTTTGCGGTGGTCCCTTCTTCTGGCTTCCTCGATCTTCGCCACATGCTCCTTCAGCTGCTTGTCGGAAGGGAACGCGATGCCGTAGATGCGCTGCATGTTTTCCCTCGACGAATCGCCGCGCCAGTAAGACGAAGAGATATTGGTCAGCAGCACGGCTTTCAGCTTCGATGTTGAAGGTAGGTGCGGGCCGGTGCAGAGGTCGGTGAATTTGTCCTGGTGGTATACGGAAACCGTAGCGACATCCCTGAGGGTTTCGGTGAGGATCTCCACTTTATACGGGTCCTTGCGGACATCGGTGAAATAGGTTATGGCGGCATCCCTGGGCATTTCCTCCCGCGTGATCATGATGTCGCGCTTGCTTATTTCGAGCATTTTTTCCTCGATCTCACGCAGGTCGCTCTCCCTGAAGCGGTGTTCCGATGCGATATCGTAGTAGAAACCCTGTTCTATGGCCGGGCCGGCCCCGAACCTGCTGCCGGGGAAAAGTTCTTCGATCGCCTGGGCCATGATATGGCTCACGCTGTGCCAGAAGATGTTCTTTCCTTCCGGGGTGTCGAATGTCAGGATCGCAACGGACGCATCGTGATGGAGCGGGGCCGAGAGATCGACGGTTTTCCCGTCAACCTTGAGCGCCAGCGCATCCTGTGCGAGCTTTCGTCCGATCGAGAGTGCAATATCGAGACCTGTGCTGCCAGATGGGACCGTTTTCACGGAGCCGTCGGGCAGGGTAACGGCTATCGAAGCCGGATGTTCCTGAATGTCAGACATGTTGTCGTTCTGTCGTTTCGAACCTTGCAGAGTTCCGGTGACCGGCTCCATCCGCAGGGAAAAATCAATACAGCCGCTTTCCGTCAGTTATGTCCGGTCGGGGGGGCTGTTCAGCTCGAGGCTGTTTTCCCCGTATCCGGAATGAAGAACCTGACTATACGAAGAAATTTGAAAAAATCCAAATCAGTTCAGCATCCTGAGCAGCTCCGGCGTTACGGTATCCTTGCCCTGTTTCGCGGCAAGAAGCTCCGCTTTCTTCTTCAGTTCGCGTCCGAACGATATCTGGCTGATGAACGGCGCTTTCCTGACGATTTCGTTCAGGATGGCATTTGCCTCGCTGCTCCAGGCGATCTTGGCAGGCGGCTCTTCAACGGCTGCGGAAGGGCGGTTGAGCGGCAGGAAGTTGAACAGCATGTCGTAAAGCGCGTTGACGATCTCCTGCAGGAGGTAGACCGCCCCGGAGTGGCCCATGAAGGGGGTTCCGAGCGCCCTGCGGACGACCGGGCCGGGAAATCCTGCCGGAATGAAACGGGATTTCGCGTCGAGCTCGGCCAGGTAGATTTTGTCGACAATCCTGCCAAAAAGGAACTGGGGCTGTTTCTGCCTGATTTCCTCCCGGACGGCAGTGTTGTCCGCCTCTGCGGATTCGAGGCTGAAGAGGCACTGCATGCCCATCTCGTCGCCAAGGAATTTCCGGAGACCGAGCGCGTAGGTTTTTGAAGCTATGGCTGCAAACCGGATCGTCGGGAACCACTCCGACTGCGGTCCGCGCCAGAGGTCCCACAAGGGCCTGAGCGTGGTTTTCTTTTCTCTGGCCAGGAATTCGGCGGCCCTGTCGCCGGTATTCAGGAGAGTGCCGAGGCCAAGGATGAACTCCTGCGTCTCGCCGATGCCGAACGGCGCCTGCAGTACCGGGCGGTCGAGCAGTTCGGCCAGTCCTCCCCCGAACTCGCGGTAGAGCTGGACAATGACGTCCGAGTTTTTCAGCCGCGAGATATCATGCAGGGAGCATTCAAACGGATAGACATGGCTGATGGTGCCTCCTGCCCCCTCGATGAGGCGCTTGATTTCGGCAAGGTCCGAAGGGCTGTTGAAGCAGCCATAGGTAGGTCCGATGATGCTTACGGTGCCGGGTATGACCGCGGCGGATCGGCCGTCGTCGTACTTCGTGAAAAGCCAGGAGAGCGCACGGTCGCGCCCCTGCCATTCGTTCTCGCCAAGCGAGTTCGACGGGAAGAAACTGACGTGGGGATATTTCATTTTCAGCATCCCCTCATGATCGCTTGCGATCATTTCGCTTTCAGCGCTTGAAACGAGGATGAGCTGCCGCCCTGGAGACCTGAGCTTTTCGATTGTTGCCGCGACGGTTTCAGAGCTGCCTGAAGAGGCGATTTCCTTTTCGGTCAGGCTGGTCGGGGTGAAGTTTTCGAGGTAAGGCACCGCATCGGTGTAATCGATGACCGCAGCGCCGACAAGGTTGTAGCAGCCGACCGGTGCATCAGCGATGACGTGCACGTCAGAGAGCGAACAGAAGGTGTTGACTGCCGCCCAGTAAGCGCTTGCAGTCGATTCGTCGCGTATGGTCTTTCCCATGGTTACTGATGGTGGATTTCAAAAAAAGGTTCATCCGGGGGGTCATCGCTGCAGCGTGACCGGCAGCAGGCCTTGCGGTTTGAGTTCGCCCCTGATCGCATTGATCGCGTTTTCCTCGCTCATCTCATTCGATGAATAGGTGCACAGGTAGGTCGGAATCTCGGGGAAATAGTTGATCAGGTAAGGCGTGCCGAGCGAGACGAATATGAACGGCTTGCCGTTCGGCGTGAGGTCCTTGAGGGTATGGATGAACGCCTGCTGTTTTTCGGTGAGCTTCAGCGTACCCGACCCGGAAAGGGCCTGGACATAGGATGTCAGGATCACGGCCGACGATTTCGAAGCGAGATCGGCTGCGTTCGCATAGCCGATGGAGTCGGTTTCAGGATCGATCCTGATGTGGGTGACCGGGTAGAAACGGTCCAGTTTTTTCATGAACTCGGATCCGGTTTCGCTGTTTTTCTTATCCTGCAGGATGATGTTCAGCACGTTGCCGTTCGTCGATCCGGCTTTCAGGGGCAGGCAGCTGTTGTTGTCCCTGATGAGGGTAACCGAACGTTCGGCGATTTTTTTCGCCAGGTCCTTATGCGATTCCGGGCTTTCGTCTACGGCCAGCCTGTTCAGGTCCACGAGCCTGCTGCGATTCGCGAACAGCCACTCCTTAACCTGCAGGATGCGTCTTACCGAGGCGTTGATCTGGCTTTCGGAAATCAGTCCCTCTTCCACCGCATTCATGACTGCGCCGTGCGTCACCTCCGGATCGGGCGGAAAGAGCAGGAGATCGTTGCCTGCCTTGACGGCCTTGACGGAAATGTCAGCGAGGTTGTTTCCGTTATAGAGGGCGTTCATGTTCAGGGCATCGGTGATGATGAGGCCCTGGAAGCCGAGATCCTGGCGGAGGATACCCGAGACGATCGTTTTCGATACGGATGCCGGTTCGAGGGTTCCGGTAATTTTAGGTACGGCGAGGTGCCCGATCATCACGCTGATGACCCCTTTGTCGATTGCCGCCTTGAAAGGTTTCAGTTCGTAGTTGTCGAGCCTCGTGCGGTCAGCCTGAAGCACCGGGAGGGAGATATGGCTGTCGACGGTCACGTCGCCGTGGCCGGGGAAATGTTTGACCGTCGCTATGACGCCGTTCGACTGGAGGCCTTCGATAATCGCGTTGGACATCGTGATGGTGAGCGGCACGTCGTCCCCGAAAGAGCGGGTGTTGATGATGGGGTTCATCGGGTTTATGTTGAGGTCGACCGTGGGCGCGTAGTTCTGGTCCAGCCCTACTGCCCTCGCTTCTTTTGCTATCGCTTCGGCCATCGCTCCGGCAAGTTTCGGGTCGCGGGCGGCAGCCACTGCCATGTTGGGGGGGAACTGCGTGGCTCCGCTCAGCCTCATGGCGAGACCCCGCTCCATGTCCGCGCTCATCAGGAGAGGGCGTGGTGCGATTGACTGGAAATGGTTCGAAAGCATGGCTGCGCTGAACGCGCTTCCCTTGAGGAACATGATCCCGCCGACCTTGCCTTCGGTTACGAGGCGGTCGAGGACAACGTAGTTTTTGTCAGCGCTTCCGTTGTAACGGCCCTCTATCTGGGCGATGATCATCTGGCCCACCTTTTCGGAAAGGCTCATGTTTTTGAGCGCCTCCTCGATCTTTGGGGTGCTTCTGCTGAAAATATGCTGCGCCTGCCAGTTTCTGTACCCCGGTTCAGCCAGGGCTCTGCCGTCCCCCCTTGTGAAAAGAAGAGTGAAAAAGCAGAAGCAGGCAATTATGGATCGTTTCATTGGTTTACAGGTATTTCCCTGCCGGGGCGGGAATGGTTTCATACGATTCCGCAGTCCGGAAAAACTGAGCGGGAGCGGAATTGCTTTTGCCTATGGCCGAAAATCGATTCATGGGGCCCTCTCCAGGCGGTTCTCTCTGATGTCCCCGAATTTTCCGGATGTGCTGTGCCAGGGAATGGCATTCTGCAGGAAAAGTAAAAAAAAATAAGCTAAATCCACGTTTCCGTATCCATGAAGGCATGATGGAAAGGCTTCGACTCATTTGGTACTACAGTGGCAGGGAGGGCTGGTGAGAAGGCGATCAGACTGCTTACCGTGCGTTGTATACGAAGCCACCCTGCCTTGTATACTCTTCCAGCACGATTTGCGCTTCGTCCCGCATGAGCCCTGTTTCGACCGCGATGCCTCTCTGTTCCAGCTCCCGGGCCCACAGGACGGGTTTCGGGCCTTCGTCGAAGCCTGCCTTTACCGCATCAGAGGTCGTAGCGCCGCAAACGACCTTTTTCACGCCCGACCAGATGATCGCCCCGAAACACATGGCGCAGGGCTCGCAGGAGGTTGCAAGCTCATACCCCGTTTCCGCTTCGCGGTAGAGGGTATAGGTCGAGAGGGCATGCTGGGCGATCGCGATCGCCACCATCTCAGCATGGGCATGGGAGCAATTGCTTTGAACGACAAGGTTGACTCCGATTGAAACCAGTTTTCCGCTCTCACTTTGGAAAACAGCCGCGCCGAAAGGACCGCCGCCCTGCCGGATATTCATCCGGGAAAGATCGATGGCAAGTTTCATGCGTTCGTCTCCATTGAAAACGGCCCCTTTCTTTTCTTCAGCAAATTTTCTTGCCCATCCGGGAAGGATAGCCGCGGGATCGAAAAGCTGTTCATGCATCAGGTCATGTAGAGATAGGGTTTCCAGTGTTCGGAGACCGTGGGGGTAAGGTGCTCGGTGAACAGGAGAAGATGGTGCGGTTTCATCGGTTTTTTCAGGGGGTTCATCCCTGCTTCCCGAGGAGTGCGGTTTCCTTTAGCGGAGTTGCACCTCGGGCATGCCGCGATGAGGTTTTCCCAGGTGGATTCACCACCCCGCGATCGGGGCAGGATGTGGTCGACGGTAAGCGGGGAGTCATTCGTGCCGCAGTACTGGCACTGATGGTTGTCTCTGAGCAGGATGTTTTTCCGGCTCAGGAGCACCCGTTTGAACGGTTTACTGATATAGGAACGGAGGCGGACGACGACAGGCAGGGGGAAGCGGCGGGAAACCGTTGAAATCGCCAGCTCCGGATGGTTGGCGACCGTTACGGCTTTCCCGCCGAAAATGAGGGTAATGGCTTTTCTCTGGTCACAAATGCCCAGAGGTTCGTAACTGCTGTTGAGCACAAGCACTTTTACATGGTCCAGCGGCATATCCCGTATTTTTTCTGAAGTATAGGAGCTTTGGTCCGTACTGCACTGCTTTCAATTGTTAAACGTTTGTCAAATATCGCGTTCTCCGCCTAATCAGAAACAGCAGATGTTCAGCTGTCTCGAAGCCTGGGCCTCGTCGAGCCTGTTCACGGGCGTCGTCACCGGTGCCGACTTTACGAGGTCCGGGTCGGAGGCGGCCTCTTCGGCAATCGTTTTCAGCGTATCGGCAAAGATGTCGAGGGTCTCCTTCGCTTCGGTTTCCGTCGGTTCGATCATCATGGCCTCGCTGACGATGAGCGGGAAATAGATGGTCGGGGCGTGGAAGCCGAAATCGAGCAGGCGCTTGGCCATGTCGAGCGTCCTTACGCCGTTGGCTTTTTTCTGGCGGTCGCCGGAAAGGCAGAACTCGTGCATGACCGGTTTCGGATAGGGGAGGTCGAAGTTCGCCTCGAGCCTGCTCAGGAGGTAATTGGCGTTGATGATGGCATTTTCGGAAACCCGGCCGAGCCCTTCCGCGCCAAGCATCCTGATGTATGTGTAGGCGCGCACGAGGACGCCGAAGTTCCCGTAGAAATTGATCATCCGGCCGATCGATTCAGGCCGGTCGGCTGTAAGCTTGTATGTCGCGCCTTCCGGGCCTTCCTCTTTTTCGACGACCGGTACGGGGAGGAACGGCGCGAGCTTTTCGCAGACCGCTACCGGGCCGCTTCCGGGACCGCCGCCGCCGTGCGGAGTCGAAAAGGTCTTGTGCAGGTTGTAGTGCATCACATCGAAGCCCATGTCGCCGGGGCGGGTGATGCCGAGCAGTGCGTTCATGTTCGCGCCGTCCATGTACAGGAGGCTGCCGTTGTCGTGCACCATGGTGGCGATTGCCCTGATGTCCTTCTCGAAAACACCCACGGTGTTCGGGTTGGTCAGCATGAGCGCCGCGACATCCCTGTCGAGCTTGCGGGCAAGGTCTTCGAGATCGGTGCGCCCGTCGGCGTTGCAGGAGACGGAAACGATTTCATAACCGGCAAGTGCTGCCGAAGCGGGGTTGGTGCCGTGGGCGGAGTCGACTACAAGCAGTTTCCGGCGTTCCGACCCTTTCGATTCGTGATATTTCTTGATGAGCAGGATCCCGGTCAGCTCGCCGTGGGCTCCGGCGGCAGGCTGGAGCGTCACTGCGGCCATTCCGGAGATTTCGCGGAGCATTTCCGAAAGCTCGTACATGAGCCGGAGCGCGCCCTGTGCAGACGCTTCGGGCTGCAGCGGGTGAAGTGCCGAGAAGCCGGGGAGGGAACAGGTATAGTCGTTGATTTTCGGGTTGTACTTCATGGTGCAGCTGCCCAGGGGGTACATTCCCTTGTCCACATGAAAGTTCATGTTCGACAGGCGTACGAAATGGCGCACCACTTCGCTTTCGGAAACTTCCGGAAGCGCCGGCGGTTCCTTGCGGAGGTGTTCCTGAGGCAGGATCGATTCGAGCGGGACTTCGGGGATATCGTTCTGGGCGAGGCAGTACCCTTTTCTGCCGCTTCTCGAAAGGTCGAAAATCAGTTTTTCGTTCATGGGATGGCCTTGATTTACAGATTTCTGCAGCCGTTGCGCCTAAATAGCGCTTCAGTCAGCCGAAAATGAAAATGGTTGTGCGGTTCGGTCCAGAGACCGCCGTGACGGGGAACAATATACGAATTTCATGGATGGTTTAAAGGTGGGGTAGGGGTAAAGCGGAACTCGACCCATAAAACCGGAACACTTTCGTGCATGCGGACATTATTACAGGAAGATCATCCCGGAGCAAAAGAAGAGATTGAATAAGGTATGCCGGCTTTTTCTTCAGCTTTCAGGCTGTACCTCTTCGGCGGCGAAACGTTCCATGGCTTCCTTTGCCGCGAGCTGTTCCGCGTCTTTCTTTCTTGGTGCGGTCCCGGTGCCGAGCTGCCTGTCCAGGCAATACACGGCAACCGTGAAAGTCTTTTCATGCTCGGCGCCATCTTCACGGATAACGGTGTAAACCGGTGCAGGGAGGTGGTGATACTGGGTGTGTTCGATGAGCCTGCTTTTGTAGTTGTGCTCCGATGATACGATGGTATTGAACGCGATATGTTCGATGACATGCTTCATGATGAAGTCCCGGGCGCCCTGGATGCCTTTGTCGATATACAGGGCCCCAATGAAGGATTCGAAAGCGTCTGCGAGGGCTGATTCACTGTCTCGTATTTTCCGGTGATCGGCGGATTCCCCGATAAGCAGATGATCACCCAGTCCGATGCTTTTTGCGAATCCGGCAAGGGACCTGCGGTTCACGATTTTCGAACGGTTGCTTGACAACTCGCCTTCGGCGCTTTCGGGAAATTTTTTAAAGAGGTATTCGGAAATCAGGAGCCCGAGCACCGAATCGCCGAGGAACTCGAGGCGCTGGTTCGATTCGACGAGGTCCTGCATCGATGGGTCGTGAACGACGGAACGATGGGTTAGTGCTATGAGGTAAAGGGCGATATTGGCATCCTTTTCAGGACAGAAACTCCTGATGAAGGTTATCGTCTCCTGCGTCAGTCCGGCTGCTGAAAGAGGATGGGTGCCGTAGAAATTATCAGGCGCAGCGTTGTCCTTCAGGCGATGAAATGCGAGGAATGGGAATTTCTGCCAGATACGCTCCATCGCAGGGGCCTTTACATCAGAGCGAAGCTCCGTTCCTGAAAATCAGTGAGGCGTTGTGCCCGCCGAAACCGAACCCGTTGTTCAGTGCGTACTCGATCGTGCGTTTTTTCGCGACGTTCGGTGTGACGTCCACATCGATTTCCGGATCGAGGTTATCGTTGTTGATGGTAGGAGGAACGGTCTGGTTCTGCATGGCGAGCAGGCAGACGATCGATTCGACCGCGCCGGCCGCTCCAAGCAGATGGCCTGTCATCGATTTGGATGCGCTGATGTTCAGTTTGTAGGCATGGTCACCGAAGACTTTCTTGATGGCGGTGACTTCAGCGATGTCGCCAAGAGGCGTGGACGTTCCGTGGGTGTTGATGTAGTCGATTTTTTCCGGTGTTATTCCAGCCGTTGCAAGGGCGGTTTTCATCGCGTTGAAAGCGCCGAGCCCTTCCGGGTGCGGAGCGGTAAGGTGGTAAGCGTCAGCGGTTGCGCCGATGCCGACAATTTCACCATAGATATGTGCGCCTCTCGCTTTGGCGGATTCGAGGGATTCGAGCACCATTGAACCGGCACCTTCACCCATGACAAAACCGTCGCGGTCCTTGTCGTAGGGACGGGAGGCTTTCTCTGGTCGGTCGTTTGCAGTTGAAAGCGCTCGTGCCGCATTGAACCCGGCGACGCTCATCTGGGTGATCGGAGCTTCCGATCCTCCGCAGACCATAAAATCTGCGAGGCCCGCCTGAATGTTCAGATAGGCGTCGATGATCGCGTGCAGCGATGTCGCGCAGGCCGATGCCGTCGCATAGTTCGGGCCCATAAGCCCGTGGCGCATTGAAATCTGACCGGCAGCGATATCCGGAATGAGCATGGGAATGAAGAACGGGCTGATCCTTTTCGGTCCCCGTTCCATATAGACTCTGAACTGCTGGTCGTAGGTGGTCATGCCTCCTATGCCCGAGCCGTGCACGACGCCGATCCTGAGTGGATCGACCTGCTGCAGGTCAAGCCCGGAGTCCTTCAGGGCTTGATCCGCAGCGATGACTGCGTACTGGCAGTATGGGTCCATACGGTCAGCGGATTTCCGGTCGATGTAATTCTCGGCTGAAAATCCTTTCAGTTCACAGGCAAATTTCGTGACGAAATCTGCCGCGTCGAAGTAAGTGATAGGCGCGGCCCCGCTTTTTCCCTGAGACAGTGCTTCCCAGAATTCTTCCTTGGAAAGACCGATCGGGGAAAGCACCCCGATACCGGTTACGACGACTCTTTTTTTCTCCTGTCCCATCTGAAATGTTTTATCGTTAGCCTGGCCGCGCGGCGGTATACCTTATTTTTTTGCGACGATGTAGTCGATAGCCTGCTGGACGGTACCGATTTTCTCTGCGTCTTCGTCAGGGATCTGGATACCGAATTCGTTCTCGAGTTCCATGATCAGTTCGACGGTGTCGAGAGAATCAGCGCCGAGGTCGTCCGAAAATTTTGATTCCGGTTTGATCTGGTCTTTGTTGACGCCCATTTTGCTGACAATGATATCGTAAACCTTATCCTTGATTTCTGCTGCACTCATGTTGGCTCCTCGATTGATAGTTGTTGTGTTTTGGTGAAAAAATCAAAAAGTTTGAGAATATACAAAGAAATTGAGTTTGCTCAAATCACATGACCATGCCGCCGCTGATGTTGATGACTTCACCGGTGATATAAGCCGACTGGTCCCCGGCGAGGAACGAAACGACGTTAGCCACATCCTCGGGTTTGCCGAAGCGGGCCAGAGGGATGACGTCGAGCATTTTCGCCCTGACTTCTTCCGAAAGCGCATCGGTCATTTTTGATGAGATGAAACCCGGCGCAACGGCGTTTACCCTGATGTTGCGTGATGCAAGCTCTTTTGCCACTGATTTGGTGAACGCGATGACCCCGCCTTTCGAAGCGGCATAGTTCGCCTGGCCGGCATTGCCCATGATGCCGATAACCGAAGCGATATTGACGATGGAGCCGGAACGCTGTTTCATCATCGTACGGCTGACCGCTTTGGTGCAGGCGAAGGTTCCTTTGAGGTTCACGGTGAGCACGGCATCCCAGTCTTCCTCGCTCATCCTCATGAGCAGGCCGTCGCGGGTTATACCTGCGTTGTTGACCAGGATATCGATCCTGCCTGTGGCGGCGGCGATATCGTTGAAGACATTCTGCACGGCATCCGAATTGGTGACGTCGAGTTCGAAGCAATAGGCTTTCCTGCCGAGCTTCCTGACGCCTTCGGCAGTTTCCTCGAGCCATTCGGCCTTGATATCGCAGACGACGACGTCGGCGTTTTTCGAAGCGAGATCGAAAGCGATGGCCTGCCCGATACCCCTGGCGGCTCCTGTGACAACGGCGATCTTGTTTTCCAGCATGTTTTCAGTAGGTTGATGTTGACATATGAGGAGCGATGCTTAACCGAGGGCCTGGATGTCGGCTGCCGCGTCGACACCGCTCGTGCCGACTGATTTGTCGATCCTTTTGATCAGGCCCTGCAGCACTTTCTGGGGCCCTATTTCCACAAAAGACGTAATGCCGCCCCGCACCATCTCTTCGATGGACTGTGTCCAGAGGACGGAGCTGGTGAGCTGGAGGACAAGGTTTTTCCTGATTTCAGACGCGGAGGTGACGGGTTTCGCGACTGCATTCATGCAGACGGGGATAGCGGCATCCCTGATGTCTATTTTTTCGAGCGCAGCGGCAAGCTCTTCTTCGGCCGGTTTCATGAGCGGGGAATGGAATGCGCCCGATACGACAAGCTCCTTTGCCATGCGGGCGCCTCTCGATGGAGCGATCTCGATGGCTTTCCTGACGGCGGAAATTGCGCCGGAAATCACGATCTGGCCGGGAGAGTTGAAGTTCGCCGCCTGGACGACGCCTTCGACCGATGCATCGGCGAGAAGGGCTTCGAGGTTGCTGTCCGGCATGCCGATAATGGCCGCCATGGTCCCCGGATTTTTTTCACCGGCGTTCTGCATGAGCTCACCCCGTTTCGAAACGATGCGTACGGCATCATCGAATCCGATCGCCCCTGCGCAGCAGAGCGCGGTGTATTCGCCGAGGCTGTGGCCTGCCGTCATGGCGACGTCCCCGGCGCCAAGGAGGGTCGCGATGGCAATGCTGTGCAGGAAAATTGCCGGCTGGGTATATCTGGTCTGGCGAAGTTCCTCTTCGCTGCCGCTGAACATGATGTCGGTGATCGAATAGCCGAGAAGTTCGTTTGCCTTCTCCATCAGGGAGCGGGCCGCCGGGAAGTTGTCATGGATGTCCCTGCCCATGCCGCAGTACTGTGATCCCTGACCGGGAAAAACAAAGGCTTTCATAGCGAGATAATGATGGATTTAGAACTCTATTGCCATTTCAGGTAGATGCCGCCCCAGGTGTACCCTGCGCCGAAACTGACGAGGATGAGGTTGGACGCGTGATGAAGCTTTCCCTGCTCGTCAAGTTCTGCGAGGCAGATCGGAATGGTTCCTGCCGTAGTGTTTCCGTACCTCGAAACATTCGATATGACCTTCGACTGATCGACGCCCATGCGTTCGGCTGTGGCGCTGATGATGCGCTGATTTGCCTGGTGAGGCACCAGGTAGGCGATATCGTCTGCCTGGAGGTTGTTCCTTTTCATGATCTCTTCGGCAACGTCGGCCATCGAGATGACCGCCGATTTGAATACCTGGCGACCATCCTGATGTATATAGTGCATCTTCTTGTCGATCGTCTCGTGTGAAGCCGGGTGAAGGCTTCCTCCGGCAGGCATGAGCAGGTGCTCCTGTCCTGTCTTGCCATCGGAGTAGAGGCGTGAATCCAGCAGTCCGAAGCCATCTTCGTCTGCCGGTTCGAGAATGACCCCTCCGCCGCCGTCACCGAACAGGATAGCCGTCGAACGATCGGTGAAATCGAGGATGGATGACATCTTGTCGGCACCGATCACCATGACTTTTTTATGGACGCCGCTTTCGATGAAGCGAGCAGCGGTATTCAGGGCGAAAACAAATCCCGAACATGCCGCGTTCAGGTCGAAAGCCCATGCATTGACCGCTCCGATGATGCCCTGTGTCAGGCAGGCTGTCGAGGGAAAAAGCATGTCGGGCGTCATGGTCGCGACGATGATCAGCTCGATTTCGCTTGCGTCGATTTTCCGTTTTTCAAGCAGCTGTCGCGCTATTTCGCCGCACATATAGGATGTGGCCTTTTCGGGGTCCCTGAGGATCCTTCTTTCACTGATGCCGGTTCTGGTTACGATCCATTCATCGGTGGTATCGAGCATCTTTTCGAGATCGCGATTGCTCAGTATGCTGTCGGGAAGGTATTTGGCAGTGGCCGTTATTGCTGCTTTCATGCGTTGTTTGCAGTTATTGACGTGCAGGATATAAAAATAACCAGCAGGGGCAGGTTCGCTGCCTGGTTTGCCGGAGGGGACGAAGTCC
>CAIYPU010000043.1 GCA_903928225.1 uncultured Chlorobiaceae bacterium | reverse complement strand
GAGATCGCCGCTTGCGACCAGCGCGATGAGCTGCTGGCCGGGAGCGACATACTGCCCCGGCTGGATGTTCTTTTTCGAAACATGGCCGCCGGCCGGTGCGGTGATGGCAGTGTAGGACAGCTGAAGTTCGGCGTTGCGAAGGTCCGCATCGCGCATTTTCGTCTGTGCCGCCGCCGCCTTGTGCTGGCTCGACGAAGCGGCGTAGCGGGCGCTTGATGTTTCCGCTCCGGCCCGCACCGCATCGTATTCGGCCTGCGAAATGACGTCCTGGTTGCGCAGGTTGCTGTTGCGCCGGAAGTCCGCCTGCATTTTCCTTTCGCCGGCGGCAGCTTCGCTGATCTGGGCTGCTGCGGCCGATTCGGCAGCCTCTGCACTCTGCAGGGCAGCTGCGGCCATATCCTTCCTGACAAGGTAATCCGAAGGGTCGAGCGTGATGAGGGTATCTCCCTTGCTGACATTCTGGTTGTCTTTCACGCGCACGGTCTCAACTTTCCCCGGGATGCGGGAAATGACCGGGTAGACATCGCCCTCGATCTGGGCATTGTCCGTTTCCACGTACTGGAAGGAGTGGTAAAGCTTCACGCCTCCCCATACAAGGCCGGCCGCGACCAGCACGCCGAAAATCGCCATCCGCATCGGATTTGCCGCAGGGAATCCCTTGCCCGGGAATGCTTTTGCCGCCGGGCTGTTCAGGGCTTCCTTCTCTCCGGTTTGTGCTTGTTGTTCTGACATGGTGTATGACGGTCTTTAATGGTGATGTATAAAAATTTCTTTCTTCATTCCGCCGTTATGGCTTCGGCTTTTGCCTGTGGTTCGGGCAGTTTGAGCACCACGACAGGGCAGGCCGACCGGCGCATGACCTTTTCAGCGGTGCTTCCGACTAGCAGCCGTTTGATTCCTGTCGAACCGTGTGAACCGATCACGATCAGGTCGGCGTCGTGGCTTTCCGCAAAAGCGGTGATGACCTCGGAAGGGTTGCCGTATTCGAGGGCGAACCTGAGCCTGCAGTGGTAACTCGAAAGCGCCTCGGAATATCTGGAAAAAATATGGAGGTACTCTTTCATGAGCGTTTCCCTGTCGCCCTCCTCCGGGTTTGCGACGTGCAGGACGATAATCTCGGCTTTTCCTGCGTGCATCTCGGAACAGTGCCTGAGCTGAGCTTCCGAGCCAGGTGAAAAATCAACCGGGCAGAGGATCGTTTTTGTGCATGGTGTCATTGTTTGCTCCATCTTCACTGGGTTATTGCCTGAACAGGTCGCCCGAGGCGCGTTTCAGTGCATAGGTGTTCATTGTGCAATCATAGAGTGCCTGCAGGTGGCCGAGTTCCGCCTCGGCAAGCGCGGCTTCGGAATCGAGCAGGTCAAGCGAGGTGGCCAGGCCGTTCTGGTAGCGGATCCTCGCATGTTCCGCGGCAAGCCTTGCCTGGCTGACCTGGAGATCGGTCGTGCCGATTTTGCCGATGCTCGCTTTGAGTGAGCTCAGCGACTGTTCGACCTCTTCCCTGACCCCCTGTTCGGTATCGATGCGCTGCTGTTCGGCCGCGCGCATCATCGCCTTCGCTTCACGGTTCTGAGCGCTCGTCCGGAAGCCGGTGAAAAGCGGGACCTGGAGCTCGACACCTGCCGAATAGTTTCTCCTGATCTCGTTGATGTCCGGCACGGGAGGCGAAAGATAACCGTTGGTATAGCCGAAAGAGGCCGTTCCCACGATTTTCGGCAGGCCCTCCTTTGCGGCAAGCGATTGGGCGTACTTCGCGGAAAGCTCCTTTTCCCTGGCGAACTGAAGCTCCACCCGCTGCTCGAGCGCCGAGGCGGCCAGTGTTTCCGCTTCGTAGCCGGAGGGCGATAACGTGAACTCGCCTTTCAGGTCGAGCGGAGCGGCGGTGCCGATCCCGGTAAGCCTCCGGAACGATGTTTCGGCATTGTGGAGGTTGGTTTCGAGATCGGTTTTCCGGTTCTGTGCGGCCGACACCCGGACTTCGATGGAGAGCACGTCGAATTTCGTTGCGGACCCGGCATCGTATTTTTTCCGGATGTAGTCGAGGCTTTTCTGCAGCGCGGCGATTTCACGGTCCTGCACCCTGACGGCTTCCCGAAGGAACATGATGCCGTAAAAGGTCCTGACCGATGCATAGGAAAGGTCCCTGCCGGTCATGTCGAGTTCGTAGACCGCACTCTGTTTCCCTGATTTCGCGATATCGACCTGCCTTGCCGTCCTGCCGAAATCGAAGAGCATCATCTCGGCTTTCACCTTCGCATCGTAGTTGTCGTTCGGCATGAATTTCATTCTGGTCCCTTCGAACTCCATTTCCGATACCGGATCGATATAGCGGTAGCCGGCGGTGATCTTCAGCTGCGGGAAAAATCCGCTGCGGCTTTCCGTGACCTTCGCATCCGCGGCATTCACGCCTTCGGAAGCCTGTTTCATTTTCGGG
>CAIYPU010000042.1 GCA_903928225.1 uncultured Chlorobiaceae bacterium | reverse complement strand
TCTGGTTATCCGTTTTCATTCAATGGTCCCCGGAAAATTTCAGCCGGGGGCAAATCGCCTATCTATAACAACGTAAACGCCGAAAAAGTTAACGCCTCCGGCAAAACGGCTCGACGGGAGGGTAGCGGCAGAAGAATATAAGATCAGGTAACGATGACAGGGGGGAATGGATCGGCCCGCAAAAAGCGGGGCATCAGCGTGTCCTGTAAAAAACCAGGCCGGAGCAGCTTCGATGATGGTTGTCGAGGCTGCTCCGGTATAATGGAGTATACCCGAAGCGCAACGTTACTCTTCCGAATCCTGCTGTTCCGGTTCGGGCATCCGGGGAACGGGCATCCGCGGGGCAGGTTGCGGGGAAACCGGTTCCTGCGGTGCGGATTTTTCCAGTAAGGGAGGAAGCGGCGTTTTCGACAGGTTCCTGGCTACCGCCATGGTGACGAGCCTGAGGATCTGGGCCCCGCTCACAAGCAGTTCGGCGCCTTTTTCCTTGATGCGGTTCTGGATGGCTATCTGCCCTTTGAAATAGTCGACGCTTGCGGGGTCGTAGTTGCCCTGGCTGACATAGGCGTCGATGGTTTCTTCGGCTTCCTGGGCGGACATGTTCAGGACTTTCAACCCAAGTCTCGCCCTTTCGATAGGATCGAGGATTTTCTGTCCGGTGGTTTCTGGCTCCATGGTCAAGGATGGTTTTCGACTGAAGGGAACCTCTGTCTATTGTCGTGAGAAGCACGAGTGCAAGGCGGATGGAGCGGAGAAACCGGATTGTATCATGAAGTACATGAGGATTTCGGGCACCACCCAACGCAGCAAACGGGCATCGGAACAACTATAACGAGGTACCCCGGAAAGACTCTGCCTGCAAGGTACTTCTGAACATCTAATGTAACATTTTTCCCGCAAGAAAGCATCACACATGTTAATCCGGCCCGCCGTCAGCGTTTCATTCCCCTGCCCCGGCAGATCATGGTTTCGGTGAAGAGCAGGAAAAATGCCGCGGCAAGGAACCAGTGTTCGAGCGGCATGCTTTCCGACGGCTGGATAACCCAGCGGGAAGATGCCGATATCCTGTTGATGGCGGCCGAGACTTCGGTGAAGGCAGTCTGCCCTTCCGTACTGCGGAAACAGGAGCCTCCGGATTCGAGCGCCAGCGCGCGGAGCGCCTGCGGGCTGTAGCTTGTGGTCACCACCCGGCCGTTGGCATCCCTCTTGACGGCAGTAGCGGAAGGACCTGCCGGAATGACCGTCGGGCGTTCCGTTCCGACGCCGACGACAAACAGATGAACGCCCGCTTTTTTAAGTTTTTCCGCGGAGGATTTGAAATCCCCCGGATGGTCCTCTCCGTCGCTGACAAGCACGGCGATTTTCTCACCTGCCGTTCCCCCGGCAACCCTCCTGTCGGACTCGGGATAGAGAATGCGCCCGGCAAGATCGAGCGCGGGACGGAAGTCGGTGCCCTGATCGTCGATGAGGTCCGGCGACGCCATACCGAGCAGGGCATCGACGGCATCTGCGTCCGTCGTGAGGGGACACTGGATGAACGGTTTGCCGGCAAACAGAAGGATAGCCCTCCGGCCGCCCTTTACCGCGCGGCTGATACGCGCGATCTCCGCCTTCGCCTGGCTGAGGCGATCAGGCGTCACGTCACGGGCCGACATGCTCCGCGAGACATCGAGCATGAACACGATGTCCACCCCTTTGCGCAGTAGCGGCTTTCCCCCGTTGCACAGCCTCGGGCCGGTCATGGCGAAAAGCGCCAGGGCTATGGCAAGGAAAATCATGATCTTCTTGATGACGAGGAGCCTGAAGGAAACGGCCGGCATCATGTTGGCGGACAGGAACGGGCTGACGACATCCTCGCGCGCATGGAGCAGCCTCACGAGCCCGTGGTTCAGAAACACCGCAAGGGGGATGAGCAGCAGCAGGTAACCGATATTTTCAGGCCATGCGAAACACATAGATTCTCCGGTTTTCAAAACTCACGGTATCCTCAACAGACGCGTATTCGAAAGCAGCACATCGATCAGGAGCAGGACGAGGGCTGAAAAAACCAGCTGGAAGAACAGGCCCGAACGGTGCTCCTCGATATGCCCCGTCAGCCGCTTCTTCTCGATCCTGCCTATCGCAGCAACCGTCTTCTGCATTGCGGACGGGTCCTCGACCCGGTAATACTCCCCGCCGGTCATTTTCGATATCGATTTCAGGGTCTCGTCGTCGATGGTTTTGTGGCTTTCACCCTGACCGGTAGGCCCGGCGCGATCGCCGGCCACCGCAAAAGCGGTATTGATGGCGTAAATCCTGATGCCGTTGTGCAGGGCGAGCTCCGCGGCCGTCGAGGGCCAGACTTCGCCGGTATTGTTCTCACCATCGGTTATCAGGATCATGGCCTTGTGCTGCGATTCCGAGGATTTCAGCCTGTTGAGCGAAATGAGGATGGCGGTGCCTATCGCGGTTCCGTCGTCCTGGATGAGGTCCGGGGAAAGACGGTCGATCAGCATGGCAAGCACTTCGTGATCGAGCGTGAGCGGGCACTGGGTGTACCCCCTGCCCCTGAACACCACGAGCCCGATCCGGTCGTTCGTCCGACGGAGCACGAAGCTCCGCGCAACCTTTTTCGCGGCTTCGAGCCTGCTTTCACCGGCAAAATCCTTCTGCAACATCGATTCCGAAACATCGAGCGCAAGCATCACATCGATGCCTTTCGATTCGGCTTCCGTCTGGCGCACCAGGAGCCTCGGTCCGGAAAGGGCGGTTACAAACAGCAGCAGAGTCCCCCAGCGCAGCCAGCGGGGAAGCGTGATCACGGCGCGGCTGGCGCCGAATCCCGCATCCCTGAGCTTTTCGAGGCCGGGAAACTGCATGACCGGATAAGAACCCCGCTTCTCCCTCCAGCGGAGGTACAGAAATGCCGCCACCATCAACGGCACCAGCAGGAACCACCTGGGTTCATCCACTTCGATACGGGGTATCTGTGAAAACCATTCCTGCATGGGTGCGTTCATTTTTCGGTTTCTTCCGTTCGGGCGGCCCGGATGAACTCTTCGGCTTTCAGCAGCGACTGCCTCGATTCGTCGAGCTCGGGACGGCTGTCGGCAAATTTGACCAGGTCGGCCTGCCTGAGCAGGGTCATGACGGTGTCGAGGTCCGCTGCACCGATTTTTTCGAGGTCGCGCTCGATTTCCTGCGTTACCGCTTCGAGCGCCCTTATCCGGTAGCGGTTTTCGAGGAAAGAACGCAGGATGTTGCTCAGTTCCTCGTAACAGTCCGGGGGCGGCATTCCGCCGGACAGCCTCGAGGAAAGCTTGCGAAGCTTGCGCAGGGCTACCTGCCCGTGATCTATCCGTTCGGCGCTCCTGCGCACCGAACGTTTCAGGAAAAAGAGCAGCAGGAGTATGGCAAGGGCAATGCCGAAAACCGTGAAGAAAAAGGGAAGAAGCAGGAACAGCGGCATTTCCGGCCTGACGGGAGGCTTCGGCGGCCTGAGCTCGTGCATGGAAGAATCGGTTAGCGCCTTGACGATAACCGCTTTCGGCGTGCGCAAGGGAAACCGGTTCGTGATGGCCCCGTCACTGCTGCGCAGGACCACGGTGAGCGGTGGACAGGCCAACCTCTCCCTGGCAAAGACGGCAATCTCATATTCGAAAACATCCCGGCGGGTGCCGCGACCGGAAACGGACCCTGTCGTCCTTGCCGCCATGATCACCGACGGCTTGAGGGCAAGTGAATCGATCCCTTCGACAGATGCAGATTCGCTGTCGCGATGCTCAACCCGGACGGAGCACCTGACGCGGTCCCCGACGAGAACCGTGTCGGGTGATATGGAAACGGATATCGCGGGAAGGCTTTCTGCACGGACGGAAACGGCGCAGCAGGGCCCGGCCAGGAGCGCGAGCAGGAAAAGCAGAGGCCGCAGCCTCGGCTTCGGACGGTTGTCAGACCTTCCGCTCACGGAACCGGAAAAAAGAGTTGAGATCGCTGATAAAGGATCGGTCGGTATCGAGGAATATCGTATCGATGCGCATCCTGCGCAGCTTGTGCCTGAGCTCGTCAAGCTGCCTGGCCTGCTCCAGGCGGTATCGCTCGACCGTTCCCCGGCTTGCGGCGTCGACCAGAAGGCGCATGCCGGTTTCGGGTTCTTCCAGGTCGAGCAGCGCGCTTTGCGGAAGCGCCTTGTCAAGCGGGTCACTGATATGCACAAGCACGAAATCGTGGCGGTTGTTGAGCTGCTTCATCCCTTTTTCGTAGTTGTTATCGACGAGGTCGGTCATGAGGAAGACGATCGCGTGGCGCCGCAGGGTATAGCGGATAAACACGAGGGCCGCGTTGACATCGGTTTTCCTGCTCTGCGGGTTGATGCGGAAAAGCTCCTCGAGAATGACAAGCACATGCTGGCGCCCCTTGCGCGGCGCAATATAGGTCTCGACCCTGTCGGTGAACACCAGCAGGCCGACCTTGTCGTTGTTCTGGATTGCGCTGAAGGCAAGCACAGCGCACAGTTCGAGCGCGAGCTCTTTTTTCAGCCTAACCCTGCTGCCGAAGAGCATGGATGCCGAACCGTCCACGACGAGAAGGAGCGTGCGCTCGCGCTCTTCGGTGAAGAGCTTGACATACAGGTCGGATTTGCGCGCGGATGTGTTCCAGTCGATCGAACGGACATCGTCGCCGTACTGGTACTCTCGGACGTTGCTGAACTCGATGCCCTTGCCTTTGAACGACGAGTGGTACTCGCCGCTGAACAGTTCGCTGGCCATCCGTTTCGAACGGATTTCCACCCTCCTGATTATTTTCTGGACTTCCTTCAGGTAATCTTCGTTCCTTTCCGCCATACGCTCCCTTCCTGTTCTCTTTCCATGTGAACCGCCCTGCTCCCCGTCACTGCGCTGCCGGCAAATGCCGGATACGGTCAGGGTACCTGGACATGCTGGAGTATCTGCCTGATGATGTCGTCGGACTGCACGTTGTCGGCTTCGGCCTCGTAACCCGGCCTGATGCGGTGCCGCAGGGTATCGTAAGCAACCGCCTTGACGTCTTCCGGGGTGATGTAGGCGCGCTGCTGCAGGAATGCATGGGCTTTCGAGGCCAGGAGCATGAAAATCGACGCCCTGGGCGATGCCCCGAACTCGATCATCGACTCGAGGGCCGCGATACCGAACTGCGCGGGCTTCCTGCTGGCGAACACCAGGTCAACGATATAGCGCTGCACCCTCTGGTCGACGTAGATGCGGTCGATGAGGGTCCTCGCCCTGAATATTTCGTCGGGCTGCACGACCGGAGAGACCTGAATGTCAGGCGCCGTCGTGGCCGATCGGAGCATGATCTCGAGCTCATCCTCGTACGAGGGGTAGTCGACGAGCACTTTCATCATGAAGCGGTCAACCTGCGCTTCCGGAAGGATATAGGTGCCCTCGTGCTCGATGGGGTTCTGGGTGGCCAGCACGAGAAAGGGCTCCTGCAGGGGAAAGGTCTGGCTGCCGATGGTCACCTGGTGCTCCTGCATGGCTTCGAGCAGTGCGGACTGGACTTTCGCGGGAGAACGGTTGATCTCGTCGGCGAGGATGATATTGGCAAAAACAGGCCCCTTGCGCGGATAGAACTCCATGTCCTTGGGGTTATAGATCATGGTGCCGATGAGATCGGCGGGCAGCATGTCCGGAGTGAACTGGATCCGCTGGAACTTCAGGTTCATCGCCGTGGCGAAGGTCCTGATGATCAGCGTCTTGGCCAGGCCGGGCACACCTTCGAGCAGGATATGGCCGTTGACGAGCAGGGCGATGAAAATCCGCTGCATCACCTCCTGCTGGCCGATAATCTTTCTGGACAGCTGCTCCTGAGATTTTTCGATAAACCGGGACGCCTCCCTGATTTTCACGCCCAGCTCTTCAAGTTCCGTTGCATGCTGCATGGCTCATCCTCCCTGGTGCTTGATAATGTCGTAATCGGCCCCATATTCGGGCCCGGCGGTTTATTTGTACAGCCTCCGGAAACCGAGGACCAGCAGCGCGATGCCGATGGCAAGCGCGGGCCAGGTGTAGATATCCGGGATGTACAGAATGCTGTTCAGGATACCGACCTCAGGAGCGAGAAGCAGGACCAGGTCGGCTCCGATGAGCACGAGAAGCACGTGGAACATGCTGATCCTCGGTTGGGGTTTGGTATTGTTGCCCTGATTGTTAGCTTTGCCCATAGCTTTCCTGAAAAAATACCATGAATATTCTCGGAATAGAGACCAGTTGCGACGAAACCTCGGCAGCCGTCATCGGCGGCGGGCGGGTGCTTTCCAATGTGGTCAGCTCCCAGCGCTGCCATACGGGGTTCGGGGGCGTCGTGCCCGAACTGGCTTCGAGAGAACACGAACGGCTTATCGTGGCGATTGCCGATGCTGCCGTAACTGAAGCCAATATAACAAAAAATGAACTCGATATCATAGCCGCCACCGCCGGCCCGGGCCTTATCGGTGCCGTCATGGTCGGGCTCTCCTTTGCCCAGGGGCTGGCTTACGCGCTCGACAGGCCGTTCGTTCCTGTCAACCATATCGAAGCGCATATCTTTTCACCGTTCATCGACGAAGGGGCAGAAGGAAACCCGCCCGAAGGGCCTTTCGTTTCGCTGACCGTCTCAGGTGGGCATACCCTTCTCGCTGTCGTGCAGCCTGACCTTTCCTACGAAATCATCGGCAGAACCCTCGACGATGCCGCCGGAGAAGCGTTCGACAAGACCGGGAAAATGCTCGGCCTCGACTACCCCGCGGGGCCGGAGATCGACCGGCTCGCCATGTCGGGCGACCCGTTTTTCCATGAGTTTCCCCGGGCGCTCACCTCACATTCCCAGACAAGCAGGAATTACAGGGGCAATGCCGATTTCAGCTTCTCGGGCCTGAAAACCTCGGTGCTCACTTATCTGCAGAAACACCCGGCATCCTTTGTCGAAAGCCACCTGCCGGATATCGCGGCATCGGTCCAGCGGGCAATCGTCAGCGTCCTCGTGGAAAAAACCGTTGATGCGGCGGCAAACCGTAAAATCCGGTCGGTTTCGGTGGCGGGAGGGGTAAGCGCCAATTCAGCGCTCAGGAAAACCATGAAATCGGCATGCGACGAAAAAGGGCTCACGCTGCATATCCCGGCAGCCCGTTATTCCACGGACAATGCTGCCATGATCGCCACGCTTGCGGGACTGAAACTGTCGAGGGGCATGAAGCCTGAACGCCGGTACGACACCGCTCCCTATGCAAGTTTCGAGGCTGCGGCGTCAGGGAAGGCGAGATTGAAATAGTTCCTGAAATACATTACATTACAGTTCGAAAAAAGCATCCAGGATTTTTCCAAATTATTACCATACCACGCGACCATGCTCCAGACGCTCCTTTCAGTACTGCTCTTCGCACCACCATCAGGAGGAACGACGCCGAACCCGTACATGCAGATCGTTCCGCTCGTCCTCATTTTCGTGGTCTTCTATTTCTTCATGATCCGCCCGCAGCAGAAAAAGCAGAAGGAGCGGGAAAAGACCCTCGACAGCCTGAAGAAGGGCGACAGGGTCGTGACCATCGGCGGCCTGCACGGCACCGTGGCGGGGATCGATACGGAAAAGAAAACCGTACTCGTTCAGGCAGGTGAAAACGTCAAGATAAAGTTCGACCGCACGGCAATTGCAACGATTGAAAAACAGGAAACAGGCGACAAACTCGCGACCAAGGAATAAGAGACAATATGCAGCATACTCCGGCGAAACTGGTACTTGAAAACGGTTCCGTTTACAACGGCACGGCCTTCGGCCATGTCGGCAAGGCCACCGGCGAGGTGGTGTTCAACACATCCCACACCGGCTACCAGGAAATCCTGACCGATCCGTCCTACACAGGCCAGATGGTCGTGATGACCTATCCGCTCATCGGCAACTACGGCATCAACGGCACGGACAACGAATCATCGAAAATCTGGGTTTCGGCGTTCATCGTCAGCGAACTCTCCAGCGTCTACAGCAACTACGAGGCGAATGGCAGCCTCGACGCCCTCCTGAAGGAGGCTGGGGTGATGGGACTCCAGGGGATCGACACCCGAAGGCTCGTGCGCGAAATCCGCCGGCAGGGCGCCATGAGGGGAATCATTTCGGTGGACGGCGAAAGCGACGGGGAACTCAGGGAAAAAGTGCTCGGCTTTCCGGAAATGTCCGGACGTGACCTCGTGACAACCGTCACCACACCGAAAAACTACTATCTCGACAAAGCCGATGCGCGTTTCCATGTAGCTGCGCTCGACTACGGCATCAAAACCAACATCCTCCGGCTTCTGCAGAACGCAGGGTGCCGGGTGACCGTGCTGAAAGCCGATACGACTGCCGAGGAGATCATCGGGCTCAACCCCGACGGCGTCTTCCTTTCGAACGGCCCGGGGGATCCGGCTGCCGTGGGTTACGCCATCGAGACCATCAGGAAGCTCGCCGAATACAACAGGACCACGAGGCCGCTGCCTGTTTTCGGCATCTGCCTCGGCCACCAGCTCCTGTCGCTCGCGCTCGGGGCTGAAACCTTCAAGCTGAAATTCGGCCACCACGGCGGAAACCATCCGGTGAAAAACCTCGAAAGCGGCAGGATAGAGATCACCTCCCAGAACCACGGGTTCGCCGTTAAAATCGACTCGCTTCCCGAACATGTCGAAATGACGCATCTCAACCTGTACGACAATACGGTCGAAGGCATCCGGCACAGGGAACTACCCTGCTTCTCGGTCCAGTACCACCCCGAGGCCGCGCCGGGACCGCATGACTCGCACTACCTGTTCGACCGCTTCACGGCGCTCATGGAAGAGGCGAGGAACTGAATATGGAAGAATCTCTTTAACCAAACCATTTACCTGAAGAGATGAAAAAAAGATTATTCACGCCAGGGCCAACCCCTGTACCCGAAAATGTCATGCTACGCATGGCGGCTCCGATCATTCACCACAGGAACCCCGAGTTCATGGAAATCCTCACGAGGGTCCATGACGATCTGAAATATCTCTTCAGAACAACCCAGCCCGTCGTCGTCCTGACCTGCTCCGGCACGGGAGGCATGGAAGCCGCGATATCGAGCATCTTCCAGCAGGGCGAAAAAGTCATCACGGTCAACGCCGGAAAGTTTGGCGAACGCTGGGGACAGCTGGTAAGGATTTTCACCGGCAACTGCGTCGAGGAAAAAGTGCAATGGGGCACGGCAATCCAGCCCGAGCGCATGGCCCAGCTCCTCAAGGAGCATCCTGACGCGAGGGGGGTCTGCATCACCCATTCCGAAACGTCTACAGGCACGGCAGCCGACGTCAAGGCGCTCTGCGCCGTGATCCGCGAAAAGTCCGACGCGCTTATTCTCGTTGACGGCATCACAGCTATCGGCGCCCACGAGTTCCATTTCGACGACTGGGGCGCTGACGTCTGCATCACCGGCTCCCAGAAGGGCCTGATGATGCCCCCCGGCCTCGCGCTCGTCGCGATTTCAGAGCGGGCCCAGGACATCATCAACGGCCGCAGCGGCATGACCCAGTACTACCTGAGCCTGAAAAAGGCCCTCAAAGCGCATGCAGCCGAAGACACCCCGTTCACGCCTGCGGTCACCCTCGTCATCGGTCTCGACGAAGCGCTGCAGATGATCAGGGCGGAAGGGATCGAAAATATCTGGAAACGCCATGAAAGGCTTGCCGCCGCATGCCGCGAGGGGTGCAGCGCCCTGGGCATGAAGCTTTTCAGCAATTCGCCATCGTTTGCCGTCACGCCGGTCTGGCTGCCGGAAGGCGTCGACTGGTCGGCATTCAACAAGGCGCTGAAAAACAAGAACGGCATCACCGTCGCTGCAGGTCAGGACGATTACAAGGGCAAGATTTTCCGTGTCTCCCACCTCGGCTTCTACGACGAGCTCGACATGCTTACCGTGATCGGCGGCATCGAGCGCGCCCTGAAGGAGATCAAATTCGATTTCGAGGTCGGTGCGGGCGTCAGTGCCGTCCAGAAAGCCTTCCTTGGAAAATGAACCGCCTTTCCGGCATTGCTTGAAACCAAGGCCCCGCTCACGAAAGCGGGGCTTTTTCATTCCCCTTGCGGCAGGTTTTTGCGCTTTCCGATTTTCAGCGGCCTGCGTATCTTGAAGAAAAACCAGGTATGTTACGAATTCCCTTCTTCCTGCTGTTTGTTTTATCGGCAGCCTCCATGCCGGATATTTTCCGCGATTACCGCATCATGCAGGAAGGGTGCGCCTTTTTCGACAGGCACGCTTACCCGTCGGCCGAAGCGAAATTTCAGGAACTCCTGCGGCTCAATCCGAAAGGCGGAGAGTCGGATGGGGCGATCTACAACCTCGGCTGCACCTGGTACATGCAGGGAAAATATCCCCAGGCATCGGCGATGTTCACCCACCGGCCGAAGCAGCGCGACCTGAAACAGAAATCGATGTTCAACCTGGGCAACAGCCTTGCGATGACAGGGATCGCCGAAGCCGATAAAACCCGGAAACTGCAGCTGCTCCGCAACGCGCTCTATCAGTTCAGGGCTGTGCTTCTCCAGGACTCCGGCGACGGCGACGCGAAGATCAATTACGAGATTGTCCGCCGGTACATCCAGGAACTCGAACAACCTCCCCCTCCGCCATCTTCCGGCAAGGGAGGCGGCGGGACCGGCCAGGACAGGCAGCAGGGCATCAACAGCGACGTCGCCAGCCGCCTCCTCCAGAGGACACAGGACGACGAATCCTCCCTGATGCGACAGCTTCCCCGACAGGGAAAAACCGATGCCGGTGGTAAAAACGACAAGGACTGGTAACACCATGCGCTTGCCCAAAAAGGTCCTGCTCGTCTTTCTGCCATCGGAAAGCGGAGTTGACGGCGCAAGGTCGCTCTATGCCGAAAATGAGGGCAATTCGCTCTTTTCATGGTTCAACAGTTCCCTTCGCTCCATCATCAAGCAGACACAGTTCGCCATCCCCCCACTCTCGCTCATGATCCTCAGCTCCATCGAGGTCGAGGGAACTGAACAGAGCATCTGCGACCTGCGTTTCGAGGAATTTCCCTTCGACCGCCCGTGGGACCTGGTCGGCATCAGCGTGCAGACCGGCATGGCGAAAAAAGCCTTCGAACTTGCCGACAGGCTCCGCGCAGCCGGGCTCACCGTCGTCCTCGGCGGGCCCCACGTGACGCTCTTTCCCGGGGACTGCAGGGAGCATGCCGACGTGCTTGTGCAGGGAGAGGCCGAAGAGCTGTGGGAAGAGGTGCTCGAAGACCTGAAATCCGGTACGCTGATGCCGCTCTACCGTTCAGATTCCTTCCCGGACCTTTCCGTCAGCAGGCCGGTAAGCAAACGGGCGCTTGCCGCAAACCGCTATTTCACCACGAACGTCATCCAGACAGGAAGGGGGTGCCCGCACAACTGCGATTTCTGCAACGTGCATGTCATGAACGGCCATTCGCTGCGCAAACGGAATATCGGGGATGTGGTCGAAGAAGTAGCGAGGTTCCGCAGGGACGACAGGAGGATTTTCTTTTTTGTGGACGACTCCATCAATGCCGATCCCGAGTACGCCACCGAACTTTTCCGCAGGATCGAACCTCTCGGCATCCGCTGGTTCGGTCAGGCGACCACGACCCTCGGACAGCAGGATGAACTGCTTGAAGCCTTCGCCCGCTCAGGCTGCTGCGCCCTGCTTGTAGGCATCGAGAGCATCGAACCGAAAAGCCGCAGTGCGCACCGAAAGAACCAGAACCGGGTACCGGAACTGGCAGGGTCGATCCGGAATATCAGGAGTGCAGGAATAAGTCTTTACGGCAGCTTTATTTACGGTCTCGACGGCGACACGCTCGAAACACCTGCGGCAATCCTTGATTTCATAGGAGAAACGAAGCTCGATGTCCCCGGCATCAATATCCTCCGGCCGATTCCCGGAACAAGGGTTTTCGACCGCTTGAGGGAAGAAGGGCGCCTGCTCTTCGACCCCCTCGATATCACCGCATACCGCTACACCTTCGGTCAGGAAATGCTCTACAGGCCGAAAAACATACCGCTCGACAAGTTCATCTCGAGCTATTCCGAACTGACCCGAAAGGTCTTCTCAGTCAGGAATTCCCTTTCCAGAGGCCTCGCAGCTCCCGGGGCCAGGGCAGCCGTCCTGCTCTTCAATCTTTTCTACACCCATCTTTACGGGCTTTCGCGTAAGGACCTGAAGCGGCAGTTCGGCGCAACATTCACTGAAAAAAGCGTTTTGCCTTCAGCTGAATAATTTTTAAACTGTAAATTGGAAATTTTTCAACCAGTTGATACAACAATCTAAACCGGTATAACGACAATGACCAAGAAATCCGTACTGCCATTACTGACGGTTAGCTTCCTTTTCCTCGGCGCCTGCGGCCTCGAAAAACCACCGGCTTCCCTTGAATTTCCAGAGGAGAAAAAAGAAGGCGCTGCTCCCGCAGCAGCAGCCCCTGCAACTGCTGAAGCCCCTGCCGATCCCAAACTTGCTGCCGGCAAGACCGTTTATGATGCGAGTTGCGCCGGGTGCCACGACTCAGGGATGATGGGTGCTCCGAAACCTGGCGACAAGGCCAACTGGGCGCCGCGTATCGCCAAAGGCATCGACGCCGTGAACAACAATGCTATCAAAGGATTCACCGGCAAAGCGGGCATGATGCCTCCGAAAGGCGGTAATGCAGCCCTCACCGACGAAGAAGTCATCAATGCCACGGCATATCTGATTAAATAATCGGTAAAAGCCGTCCCATTATTGAAAAGGGAGCGCCATCGAATCGCTTCCTTTTCAATACCGTCCGAATTTGCATTGACTCAGAGAAAATGTTAACATCTATGCTCCCGGATCAGGGCAACCACACTTTCACAAACCAACACACAGGAGAACAACCAATGTCTCGTATTTTCACCGGCGCGCTCTGCGCTCTCTTTGTCTGCTCCGTTTCCGGCAACGCTATGGCATACAATGCCGCTGCCGGCAAAATTGTCTACGACAAATACTGTGTATCATGCCATGGCGCAGGCATCATGGGCGCCCCAAAAGTCGGTGACAAAGCCAACTGGGCTCCCCGCATCGCACAGGGTATGCCCACTCTGGTCAGCAAATCGATCGCAGGCTATCAGGGTAAAAAAGGCATGATGCCTGCCAAAGGCGGCAATGCGAGCCTCACCGCAGCTCAGGTCGGCGATGCAGTCCAGCACATGGTCAACAGCAGCAAATAAGCTTGCTCCCTGCTCGACTTCTAGAAAGGCGGGACGACCTCCCGCCTTTAGCTTTTGCACTCCATGAACGATTCTTAGCATAGAGTTCCCACCGTGTTCAAGAAGTTTACCCTGCCCGTTAATATATTCCGGAATAAGGAAAAGTCTTCACCTTACATCCTGAATCATGCCGCAGCTCAATATCCTTGTCGTCGATGACGAGGCGAACATCAGGAAAACCCTCGCATTGTTCCTTGATTCACGAGGGCACAGCGTCGTAACAGCCGACAATGTCCGGCACGCTCTCGATGAAACCACCCGCTCGAGGTTCGATCTCGCCTTCGTCGACCTGAGACTCGGTACGGAAAACGGCCTGGACCTGCTCCAGTCTTTTACCGCACTCGCCCCGTCGATGAAAGTGGTGGTCATGACCGCTTACGCATCGATCGGCACGGCAGTCGAATCCATGAAACGCGGTGCGACGGATTACATCGCAAAGCCCTTCACTCCCGGCCAGCTCGAACTGGTGACCGAACGCATCGGGGCGATCTGCACGATGGAACGAAAGATCGCATCCCTTCAGGACACCATCGACCAGCTCAATCCCGACGTGACCTTCATATCGAACGATCCCGCGATGCAGCAGGCCATTGCGCTCGCCAGGCAGGTAGCACCCTCGGAAGCGGGGATGCTGCTTCGAGGTCCGAGCGGGACTGGCAAAAGCATCCTCGCACGTTCCATCCACCAGTGGAGCAGACGATCGCAAAAACCTTTCGGGACCATTTCGTGTCCCTCGCTCAGCAGCGAGCTTCTGGAAAGCGAACTGTTCGGACACGTGAAGGGCGCTTTTACCGGAGCGCTCAGGGACAATCCCGGAAGGATTGCGGCATACGACGGGGGGACGCTTTTTCTCGACGAGATCGGGGACCTTCCGCTCCCGGTCCAGCCGAAACTGCTCCGGTTCATCCAGGAACGGGAATACGAGCGCGTCGGGGACCACCAGACCCGCCATGCCGATGTGCGCATTATCGCCGCCACGAATATCGACATCGAGAAAGCAGTCGCACAAGGACGCTTCAGGGAAGACCTTCTCTACCGCCTCAATGTGGTACAGATCACCATGCCGTCACTCGTCGAACGGAAAAACGACATCGGTATCATCGCTGAAAGCACGCTCGCTTTTTTCAACGCGCAGTATCACAAAACCATCCACGGATTCACCGGCGACGTGCTGCGCCTTTTCCGCGAATACCTGTGGCCTGGAAATATCAGGGAACTGCGCAATGTCATCGAACGCGCCGTCATCCTCTGCGAAGGGGACCTCATCGACGAGAAACTGCTGCCCGAACCGATAAGGGCAGCGAAAACGCCGCCCGGCCTCGGCGATCCCGTTCCGCTCGACACCATCGAGGAAATGCATATCCGCAAGGTTCTCGAACAGGCAAAATCATTGCAGGAAGCCGCTTCCACCCTCGGTATCGACCAGGCGACGCTCTGGCGGAAACGGAAACAGTTCGGGATAGAATAAACAACGGCATTACTGCAGAAATGGCGGTCCGGGACTTCAACACGCAGGATTACCAGGATTAGATCATATGATCGGTATAAGGCAAAAAATCATGCTTGGATTTGGCGGGATGCTGCTCATCATTGCAATCATGGGCCGCTTGACGATCACCCAGATCGATCGCCTCGGCAGTGCAGCAGATGTGATCCTCAGGGAAAATTACCGGAGCGTCGCTGCCAGTCAGAAAATGAAGGAATCGGTCGAAAAGCTCGATTCCGATCTTCTTTATGCTTTTGCCGTAAAAAATGAACCCGATCCGGAAAAAATCAGACTGAATGAAAAACAATTCCGGCAAGCCCTTGCAACAGAACTCGACAACATCACTCTCCCGGGAGAAAGTGAGAAAGCTAAAACAATTGCCAGCCTGTTTGCAGGCTATACAGCAATCCTTTATGAAGTAACCGATACGTCGATACCCCGTCATGTCAGAAAAGAAAAATATTTCAAAAAACTACTGCCGCTTTATTCAGAAATACGAATCCTTGCCACGCAGATCCATGACATGAACCAGGCAAGCATGGTCGAAGCGAGTAATTCAGCGAAAAGTATGGCGATGTCCGCCCATAACCGCATAGTGGGTGCCATATTTGCAAGTGCGCTGGTCTCTCTCCTTTTCGGCTACCAGTCCCGCAACTGGATACTCAAACCTATCCGCAAGCTCATCGCTTCCGCCAACGAAATTAAAAGCGGCAACTTCGAGCTGGTCATCGAAAAAGGATCGAATGACGAAATAGGAATACTTTCCGAAGCGTTCAACGAAATGGCCCTGACGCTCAGGAGGGCAAAAAAAATCGACGACGAAACCCTGCAGCGGACCCGCCTGGCTTCACAGGAAGTCATGAACCTGCTTCCCGCTCCCATCGCCATTATCGATCCGGAAGGGACCGTCATGGTTGCGACGAAAAGCGCGGTCGAGCTCTTCGGGCTGCAACCGGGCCGGCCGCTCACGGACAGCGCATCTTCGTTTCTCTGCGATATCGTGCACCGTTCTGTCAGGGAAATGCGGGCCGTGGAGGCGGAAGAACAGCGGTATATCCAGATTTTCAAGGACAACCGTGAATATTTTTTCCAGACGCAGGCTGCTCCCGTACCGCCATTCAAGGAAACAGAAAAGCTCAACGGCACGGTGCTGCTTTTCAAGGATGTCACCCAGGCGCACGAGCAGAAAGAACTGAAACGAAGCGTGGTTTCAACGGTCTCGCATCAGCTCCGCACGCCACTGACAGCCCTGAGGATGTCCATTCACCTTCTGCTCGAAGAAAAGATCGGCCCGGTCACTGCAAAACAGGAAGAGCTTCTGCTCACAGCAAGGGAAAGCAGCGACCGGCTCACCGAAATACTTGACGAGCTGCTCGACCTCAACCGTATCGAAGCCGGCAAGGCAACAATCGACCTGCAGCCGCTGCAGCCAGATGTGATCGTCAAAAGGGGCGTCGAGCCTTTCCTGCCGGAAGCCAGGGACAAGGGCGTCACGATTTTCACCGAAACAGCGGAAAACCTCCCCGACGTTCGCGCCGACAGGGCCATCGTCCAGCATGTTCTCTCAAACCTCCTGTCTAATGCAATCCGTCACACCTCTCCCGGCGGCACCATCACCGTGAGGGCGGTGCAGGAAAAAGGGGATATCAGGTTTTCAGTTGAAGATACCGGCCAGGGAATCCCTCCTGAACATCTGCAACATATTTTCGAGCAGTTCTACCAGGTCCCGGGACAGCGGCAGACCAGAGGGGTCGGGCTCGGTCTGGCTATCGTGAAGCAGATGGTTGAAGCCCTCGGAGGATCGGCAGGAGCATCCAGCACTCCGGGGCATGGATCGGTTTTCCATTTCATCCTGCCTGCTGAACCCGGCAAGTGCTGACCGCCCCCTTTTTTCCGCCAGAAACAGAATACAACATCGCCCCCTCCCGCATATTGCAATTCGCAATACTTTTCCTGGATATTATTGCATTCTTCAATATCGCCTCAACAAACACCCCCTGAAATGCCCGGTTTTCCGGCATTCATTTCCGGCACGGGTTTTGCTTTTACACTGGTGAAAAGTCCTTGGGCAAACGAATAACAACAGGGAAAAAACATGTCACAGGAAAAAGTCATTCTCGAATGGAGCATGGGAGCTAAAGCGGAAAAATGGTTCATCGAACTGCGGCACCGGAAAAGTGATGGAGAATTTTCCCGCGTTTACGACAGCAATTGCAGCGATTTCCCTTTAAACCCTGATGATTTCGGCCCGTTTGAAGAAGATGCGCTGATCCTGAAGCTCAAGGAAGTTTTTCCCGGTGCCGAAATCATGCTTAAATGGCAGTGAACCGAGCATGAAGGAGCATACCGGGCATATCGAAATACGAAAAAGGAATCAAGGCATTACCGCCGTTATCAACAATCAAACCAGATAGAAAACCCCTATGAATATCATTGTTCCTGTCACACTTTTCGCGTGCATGATCTATCTGCTCATCGCGATCCTGAACCCTGAAAAATTCTAACATTTCAACCAATGGAACTGTTTTTCGGATTACTTGTGCTTGCCATACCGGCCCTTCTCTCCTGGCCGCTCGGCAGATATATGGCGGATGTGCTCGATAACGGTACCGCCTCCGTAAAAGTCGTCGGGCTGATCGGAGGCGATATCACCAGGCAGCCCCAGAACTGGAAAGAATACGCATGGACCATGATGCTTGTAAACATCCTCATGTTCGCAATCGTTATCGTCATTCTTTCCTTCCAGCAGGGATTGCCTCTCAACCCCGATGGAAAAACAGCGCTCGAACCCAGCCTGATCTTCAATACCGTCTCTTCTTTCGTCACCAACACGAACCTCCAGCACTACTCCGGCGAAGTTTTCATGAGCTGTTTTTCGCAGTTGTTCGGGCTCATGTGGCTGCAGTTCGTATCAGCAGCGACAGGGATCTCCTGCCTTGCAGCTCTTGCAAGAGGCCTCTCGGGAAAAACCACGATGGGGAATTTCTACCATGACCTTTGCACCGCAACATTTTTCATACTGCTCCCGCTTTCCCTGCTGCTCGCGTGCATATTGATGGCAGGCGGAGTACCCATGACCTTCGATGGCGCAGCGGTTGTCAAAACGCTCGAGGGCGCAACACAGACGATCGCTCGAGGTCCCGTCGCCGCGATGGTTGCGATCAAACAGCTCGGGACAAACGGCGGAGGCTACTTCGGCCCCAATTCGGCCCATCCGTTCGAAAATCCCTCGGCAATCACCAACATCGCGGAATGTGCTGCAATCATCATCATTCCGATGGCATCGGTCTGGATGTTCGGATTCATGACCGGGCGCAAAAAGGACGCGGCAATCATTTTTTCGGTGATGATGCTTCTGCTTGTCGTCAAAGTGTTCCTGGCAATGTACCTTGAACAAGCACCCTCAGCTGCATTCGCAGGGCTTCCGGTAACTTCGTCCCCGAACATCGAAGGAAAGGAGCTTCGGTTCGGGCCGGGCACAGGCGCCATCTGGGCGGCCATAACCACTACGACAAGCAACGGATCGGTCAACTGCATGCATGACAGCCTCAATCCACTGACCGGCCTGATACCGCTTGCGGGCATGTGGCTGAACGTTATTTTCGGCGGCGTTGGAGTTGGTTTGATCAATCTGTTCGTCTTCATCATCATGGGCGTTTTCATCTGCGGCATGATGGTAGGGCGGACTCCTGAATATTTCGCGAAAAAAGTCGAGACCCGTGAAATGAAGCTCGCGCTTCTCGCCCTGCTGGTCCACCCGCTCCTGATCCTCGGAGGCACTGCACTATTCGCGGCTACGCCTCTCGGGGCATCGACGGTGCTGAACAGCGGGTCGCACGGGTTCAGCGAAATTCTGTACGAATTCACTTCGGCCGCCGCCAACAACGGCTCAGGTTTCGAAGGGCTCGGTGACAATACCGTTCCCTGGAATATCGCTACAGGTATCGTGATGCTCGCAGGAAGGTACGTTCCCATCATCCTGCCGCTTGCCATCGCAGGTTCGCTTGCCGGGAAAAAAACGGTGCCTGAAACAAGCGGTACGCTGAGGACCGATACGGTACTCTTCGGTTCGATCATCCTCGGCAGCGTGGTCTTCATCGGCGCACTGCTTTTTCTGCCGGTGGCCGTCCTCGGTCCGGTAGCCGATCATCTTTCATCGGCAATGCATTGACAGGCCGCATCATTACAACAATTATCCATCACCATCACGATGAGCGACACGTCCTCAATTAACGGAACGGCTGCAGTAAAAATGAACCGCCGCCATGCGAAGGCCAACTCTGTTTTTGAAAAGAAACTGGTGGTCACGGCGACATGGAAAGCGTTTGTCAATCTCGACCCCCGGGCAATGGTCAAAAACCCGGTCATGTTCGTGACCGAAGCCGGGGCGTTCCTCACAACCCTTGTCACCCTTTCCGATGCTTTTTCCGGCAAGGGAAACCTGTCCTACAACATCTGGGTAACCCTGATCCTCTGGCTTACCGTGCTCTTTTCCAACTTTGCCGAAGCACTCGCCGAGGCACGCGGAAAAGCGCAGGCCGACAGCCTGAAAAACGTCAGGAAAAAAACCATGGCCAGGAAAATCCAGGACGGCAAAGAGGTCTTGGTCAGTTCCGAGGAGCTTCGTGAAAACGATCTGGTCGCAGTTTCGGCGGGCGAAAACATTCCCGGCGACGGGGAAGTCGTCAAGGGAGCGGCCATGATCGACGAATCCGCCATTACGGGCGAATCCGCCCCGGTGCTTCGCGAAGCGGGCAGCGACCAGGCCGGCGTCGTCGGAGGGACCAGGGTGCTTTCCGACAGGGTTGTCATCCGCATCACCGCTTCCTCGGGCAACTCGTTCCTCGACAGAATGATCGCCCTTGTCGAAGGAGCGGTCCGGCAGAAAACGCCGAATGAACTGGCCCTGACGGTAACCCTTTCGGGCCTCACGCTCGCGTTTCTCCTGGTTACCGGTTCGCTGTGGCCTGTCGGAAGGTATTTCAGCATCGATATTCCGCTACCTACGCTGGTCGCACTGCTCGTCTGCCTGATCCCTACGACGATCGGGGCCCTTCTATCCGCAATCGGCCTTGCGGGCATGAACAGGGCCCTTTCAGCCAACGTCCTGGCGAAAAGCGGCAAGGCGGTGGAGCTTGCCGGCGACATCGATACACTCCTGCTCGACAAGACCGGCACCATCACGATGGGCAACAGGCAGGCGAGCTGTTACCGCCCCCTTTCCGGTGTGAGCCTCGATCGTCTCGCTGCCATTGCCATGCAGGCATCAGCAGGAGATATCACCCCCGAAGGGAAATCCATCGTAGCGCTTGGAGAAAAGACCCTCGGCATCACTGCGCCTTCCGACAGCATCGATTCCATCGTCCCGTTCACCGCGCAGACCAGGTTGAGCGGGGTAGACAGGCAGGATGGCGTTACACTGAGGAAAGGCGCACCGGACGCGATCAGGAATTTCATCACCCTGAAGAACGGGGTCGTTCCGCAGGAACTCCGGCATCATGTCGATGAGATAGCAAGCTCCGGAATGACCCCTATTGTCGTAGCGGAAGGGAACGAGGCTCTCGGGGTGGTAGGATTGTCGGATATCCTCAAGCCCGGCATATCCGACCGATTTGTCAGGCTGCGCGCTATGGGCCTGCGGATCGTCATGGTCACCGGGGACAATCCACTGACGGCAGCGGCTATAGCGAAGGGTGCCGGGGTCGATGACTTCATCGCAGAAGCCCGGCCGGAGGACAAGCTCGCCTATATCCGCAGGGAACAGCAGAAAGGAAGACTCGTGGCCATGATGGGTGACGGGACCAATGATGCGCCCGCACTCGCCCAGGCTGATATCGGCGTTGCCATGAACTCGGGGACCCAGGCGGCAAAAGAGGCGGGCAACATGGTCGACCTCGACAGCGATCCGACAAAACTGGTGGAAGTCATTGAAATCGGCAAGCAGCTGCTCATGACCAGAGGTGCGCTCACGACCTTTTCCATCGCCAATGACATCTCGAAATATTTTGCCATCATACCGGCCATGTTCGTCCTGGCGCTTCCCGGCCTCGATATCCTGAACATCATGCGGTTGCATACCCCTTCAAGCGCAATTCTCTCGGCGCTTGTCTTCAATGCGGTGATCATTCCGGCACTTATTCCGATCGCGATCAAAGGAGTGAAATACCGTCCGCTGGGTGCTGACGCCATCCTGAGGAACAACCTGCTCGTCTATGGCGCCGGTGGAATACTCATGCCCTTCGCCGGCATCAAGCTGATCGACATGCTTCTTTCCGCAACCGGCCTGTTTTAACGCTTAGCATCCATAACAATGACAGAAAACGCGACACTTCCAAAAACAGGGATCATCGGACACCTGTCCGCATCGGTCAGAATCCTCGCCGTCTCCATGTTCATCTGCTGCGGCGCGTATAGTTCGCTTCTGCTGATCGCCGGGAAAACGCTTTTCCCGGCTGCATCTTCAGGATCGTTGCTCAGCGTGAACGGACGGGTCGTGGGCAGCGCACTGATAGCGCAGAAATTTTCCAGTCCCGGTTATTTCCGTCCCCGCCCTTCAGCTGTTGACTACAATGGAGCTTCGGCGGGAGGAAGCAACCTGTCTCCCGCTTCTGCAGCACTGCGCAAGCAGGCGATGGAAACGCTAGCCGCCCTCGGCGCCACGCCGGCAAATCCGGCGCCTGCCGACCTGGTGGCGGCATCGGGAAGCGGCCTCGACCCCGATATCACGATTGAAGCGGCCCGGTTCCAGGTCCCGCGCATTGCCCGGGCCCGAAAGGTGCGGCCTGAAAAAGTCGAGGCGGTTCTGGATGCGCAATCAGTGTCAAAAAGTATATTTTCAGGTTCAGAAGGACTGGTCAATGTCCTCAGGCTGAACATCGCGCTCGACCAGTCATGCAGGTAAGGATCTTCCTGGCAACCGTCAACACCTGCCAATTATGGAATCAAACCGTGCGGAAAGCTTCCTGAATCTCATTCAGCAATCGCACCGGGGAAAGCTGAAAATATATCTCGGCTACTGTGCCGGGGTCGGAAAAACCTTCCAGATGCTCCAGGAGGCTCGGCGGCTCAAATCGAGCGCTATCGATATCGTTGCCGGTATTGTCGAAACCCATGGAAGGAAGGAAACGAAAGCCTTGCTCGAGGGCATCGAGGTCATCCCCAGAAAAACCGGGGAATATCACGGCATCGAAGTTACGGAAATGGACATCGATGCCATCCTGGAAAGGAAACCCGGAGTCGTGCTTGTCGACGAACTCGCCCACACCAACGTTCCGGGAAGCAGGAACGCAAAGCGGTACGAAGATGTCGAGGAAATCCTCGCGGAAGGGATACACGTCATTTCGACGCTGAACGTGCAGCATATCGAAAGCCTTTATGAAACGGTCGAACAGGCAACGAACGTGAAAGTCAGGGAAAGGGTACCGGACAGGATCATCGCCATGGCCGACCAGCTTGTCAATGTCGATATCACGACCGACGATCTGAGGCAGCGCATACTGGAAGGGAAAGTATACTATCCCGGAAAAATTGAAACTGCCCTCGATAATTTTTTCCGCCAGGAAAATCTCGAACAGCTCCGCGAACTTACCCTGCGAGAGCTCGCCGCACAGATCGATTCGAAACGAAGGATCCCGGGCCTCGATGAAACCTTGTCGATACCGGACCAGCTCATGGTCTGCCTCAGTTCGAAAACGGTCAACAGCGAAGCGATCCTGAGATATGCTTCAAGGATCGCAGGCCGTCTGAACAGGAACTGGTACGCCGTCTATGTGCAGAAACTCTCCGACAACCCGGTAACTGTCGATGCGGAAACCCAGAGAGCCATGTCGAAAACACTGACGCTCGCCCAGGAACTCGGGGCGACCGTTTTCACCTATAAAGGGGACGATATCGTCGGGACAATCCTGCAATTTGCCCGTGAATACCGGGTCGGGAACATCGTCATCGGCAACTCGGGGAAAAAATTGCACCTCCTGGCAAGGCTCACGGGACAGAAAAGCGTCATCGAACGCCTGATCGATGAAAGCCGCGGTGTACGTATCACGGTGCTCGATGTCCGTGAAACCGAAACGCAGAAGGAGGCAAAAGCCCCTGTTCAATATCTGTCGGAAATCCGGGAGACCCTGCTGCAGAAAAACCAGCTCCGCAAGGAGTGGAAGGAACCATTGAGAAAAGCAAGGGTGGTACTCTGGGATAGCGTCGTCGAAAAAGACGAAGCGATTTCACGGCTCATCCGGGAATGCTGTTCGGCTACACCCGAGCTCGATGAAACATCGGTCCGCACAACGGTATATGAACGGGAAAAACAGGGAAGCACCTTCATAGGCCAGGATATCGCCATTCCCCATGCAAAACTCGAACCGCTTGCTGCGCCCGTCGTCGCGATCGGTGTCAGCAGGATAGGATTGTTCGACCCGGTTTCCTCGAATTCGGCAAGGATCATGTTCCTCATCCTTTCGCCGTCCTCCGCACCCGTCATTCATGTCAAGTTGCTCGGAACCATAAGTCGTATGGGCTCCGACAGCCACTGGCGCAGCATGATGCTGCAGGCGGCAACTGCAGAAGATATCCGGAAACTGGTCAGGCGATCCGTCAATCAGATATAGGTACCGGAAAAAACCGGAAACCCTCATTTGCCGTCAAATCGTTATTTTTCAGTGAACGATCCTGAAAATAATGATAAACTTCATCACCGCCCTCGGCTATGCGGCAGGCATCATAACGACAGTCGCATTGCTGCCGCAGGTTGTCAGGATACTGAGAACGAAGCAAACGCGCGACATCAGTCTCGTCTGGGTTCTTGCCATGACGCTGGGGGTCGCCCTCTGGCTGCTTTACGGGATCGAAAAAAACGACACTGCAATCATCGCGGCAAACAGCATAACCCTCATGCTCTTCCTGATTATCCTTTTCTGTAAATTCAGGTATGGATAACCGGCGTTTCCTCTGATTGATTTTCAGATGAAAAAGCGTAAATAGTTATATACAGGTAACTTTATTCAAAACGGACCGCAGCAATGAACCATGTGAACATCGGCTTTGCCGGAACAGGAAGGATAGCCCGAGCCCTTATTTCAGGCCTCTGCAGAAAAGAAAACCTTTCCGTCTGGGGTTACGACAAGGAACCTGCCGCACTCAAAGCGGTATGCGAAGAATTTCCCGTCAGGCCCTGCCTTTCGCTCGAGGAGATCGCCAGGGCTTCGGATGTGATCGTCCTGGCAGTGAAACCATACCAGATCGAGGAAGTGCTTGAAATCCTCAAGCCTTACCTTTCGGAAAAACATCTCCTCATCAGCGTCGCGGCCGGCATCTCGACAGAGTATATCCGCAAGCATACAGCAGAAACAATCAGGGTGATCCGCGCCATGCCCAACACGCCGGCATTCGTCGGGGAAGGCATGACCGCAATCTGCAAAGGAGCTGCGGCTAACGACGAAAACCTCGCATTCTCGAAAGAGCTCTTCAGTTCCATCGGCCGCGTCGCGGTGCTCGAAGAGTTCCAGATGGATGCTGCGACTGCGCTTTCAGGAAGCGGACCTGCCTATATGTTCCACATCATCGGCTCCCTTGCCGATGCGGGCATGAAGTGCGGCCTGACGGGCGGTGAAGCCATCCTGCTTGCAGCACAGACCATGCTCGGGGCGGCAAAAATGGTGCTGACCTCCGACAGGAGCCCCGAGGACCTGAAACATGAGGTAACAACTCCGGGAGGGACAACAGAGGCAGGACTGAAAATCATGAACGAAAAAAATTTACGGCATATCCTTCAGGAGACGGTAACGGCAGCAGCAGCCCGTTCAAGGGAACTGATGAAGTAAGCTGACATGCGGCGCGCCCTCTCTCATTTCATCTCTCTGGCCCAGCTGACGCTGGTGCTGCTGCATGTCAGCGCTTTCGCTACAACCGGAGCGCAGGGTGATGCTAAACCATTTCTGACCTCTTCGGTTTCCGACAACCATCCCTATGTGGGAGAAGAAGTGCTCCTCACCTATACACTCTATTTCAGGGATGCCGCCCCGAAAATCTCGGATGAAGTCACTCCTTCACTTCGCGGACTGTGGGCAAAGGAAGCAAAACCGGAACGGTATATAAAAAGCACTCCTGCAATGTTCAGGGGACAGTCATACCGGTGCGCCGTCATTAAACGTTTCAGGCTCGTTCCCGTCCAGGCAGGCTCTCTGCCGGTCGGCGGTTACAGCATGAACTGTACAGTCCCTTCCGGGAAACCCGACGCCATAGGCGCGGAACCGCCCGATATTACGGTGCAGATAGCTGCGCCGCCTGTCACCATTGAAGCAAGGCCGCTTCCGGGAACGCCTCCTCCCGGATATTCCGGCGCAGTCGGCAGTTTCTCCCTTGAACTGCTTGCGGATAAACAGAGCGTGCATGCAGGGGAACCGCTTACGCTGAAAATCAGGGTTTCCGGCACAGGAAGCCTGCTCACCCTTACCTTGCCGTCCCTGAAACTTCCGGACAGTTTCCGACCCGGTACTGCTGAAATTACGAACACGCTGCAGAGCGAATCGGCCGTTTCCTCAGGGTCAACCACTTCGACAAACGTCGTCTGGCCCCAGAGTCCGGGCACTTTCACCATAGCGCCTCTGCGGATGGTGGTATTCGACCTGGAGGCTGGAATGTTCCGCACTCTTGAATCGAAACCTTTCAGCGTCATCGTCGGTCCTGCCACAGGCAATGCCGTTGCAGGACCAAAACCCGTAAACAGTCCCGTGCCGACGGTCTCACCAGGACAGGAAAAGAACAAGGCGGCCGGAACACCGTTCGGGTTCCTTGCCGTCATTGCTGCCGTAGTGCTTGCCGCAGCAGCGGTGATCTTCTTCCTGAAAAAAAGGCCCTCGCCCGTTTCCGGCGAAACTGTTGCCGAGGTTCCGTCCCAAGCCGGCAGCTCACCGCAGGAGATGAAAAAACTGGTTTTCGAACTGCTTGAAAAGGCGGGGGTCAATGGCGCTGCTGGTCTGACGAGGAACCAGCTGAAAGCCGAACTGCAGAATAAAACGGAAATCACTGCGGAACAGCTTGACGAACTGACCGGCTTGCTCGATACGATCGACAGGATCCTTTTCACTTCTTCAGCTACACGTGAAGGAGGTCTGCCCTGCGACTCCGGTGAAAAAATCGAACGCATCCGGAAAGCGCTGAAAACCAGGAATGCCTAATGCTGAACCGGGCCCTGAACGACAAGGCCCGCGAGGCCAAGCGCCATTTCAGGATAATCGGTGATCAGTCCGTCAGCGCCGAGGTTCTTCATTTCCAGCATATCCTCTGGACGGTTCACCGTCCACGGAATGACCCTGATCCCCTTCTCATGCAGTTTCGCGATCATCTCCCGGTCGGCCATGTCGTATCGGGGGTTCAGGTAACCGGGCACGAAACCCAGTTCATCGAGAAACGGAAAGGTGTGTTCGCGTTCATTGACAAGAAGCCCATAGCACAATCCCGGGTCGACTTTCCATGCCTCCCTGACGACCCGGTAATCGAACGACTGAATGCGGACCCGATCCCCGAACCCGGCAGTCGACACAGTATCCAGGACCAGCCGGGCGTAGGATGAAGGGTCCGGATGGTATACTCCTTCCTTTCCAGGCCATGATTTTATCTCGAGGTTGAACACCATCTTTCCTTCAAGTCCGGATGCGGCTATCCGGGCATCAACCCCACTGAAAACATCCTTGAGCAGAGGTTTGGATGAGCGGACCTGCTGCTGTGCAGGAAACGAAGGATGGGGGCGGCCGCAATCGTATGCAGCAATGCCGCTGTAGGGCATTTCGTAGATGATCCGTGAGTGATCACCATCGTCGAGAGGTTCACCATCGGGATCAAGGCAGAGCGGACCACAGAGCCAGGGGTCGTGAGAAACCACGATCTGCATGTCCGCGGAAACAACCAGATCGAGTTCGATAACCCTTATGCCGAGGTCGGCTGCCTTGAAGAAGGCCTGCAGGGTATTTTCCGGGAAAAAAGCGCGCGCCCCCCGGTGCGCCTGGATTTCAAAACCCATGATAAATGAACAGGGGGACATGATAGCCCCCCTTTCTACCGGTAAAATGAAAAAATCCTTATTTCACGATCCAGTGCTTGAACCCTTCGAATGTCTTGTGGAAAGCGGCTTCATCCCGGTTTTCATCCCTGGAGGCCTTGCATTCTTCGTAACCGGCAAGCGAGAAGTAAATTGCTTTTTCGTAGAAGTAGTTCAGCTGGTTTGAAAACTCTATGGCACGGTTGAGGTCGATCCCCTCCGTCACGATGCCTTCATCGAGGATATAGCCCCAGAGCAGGTCGCGTTCGAGCATGAAGGAGTAAACCATCTCGCTTGCCCTGATCCCGGAATCGGCCTGCTGTGAGCCGATTTCAAAAAAAGCCTGGGCGATTTCAAGGTCGCGGCCCTCTTTTTTTCCGATCCATTGCCCGAGCGTCCTGAAACGGCTGTATACCATGTCATGAAGCTCATCACGGGATACTGTCGCATATCCTGCTGTCAGGGCGTTGGTACGGATATCCTGAACCCATTTCAGCGAAAGAGATTCCGCGTGGTCTTCGACAAGACGGATGAAACGATTGATAAGCAGCATGGCAATAAAAGGATATCGTGGAAAAGATACACTTGTGTAAGCTACGAATCTTCTGTGAAGAGTTCAAAGAAAACAGCACCCTCAGCTCATCCGGTAAAGGGAGCTGTAGCGCCCGGATGCGGAACAGCCGCGGCAGGCGCGGTTATGCTTTTCTTTTTCCGGCAGGTTGACCGTTAGACTTCGTGAACGTCTTCTTCTTAGGCTTCCTTTTCTGAACTTTGTTACCGTTCGTGCTATTGGAGGCAAGCTGAGGAGCGACGCCACTGACACCGAAAAGATCGGAGGTCTTCTTGTTCCTGTTCTTGTTAAACCTGTTTTTACGATACTTTTTTTCGAGGTCGGCGTAAGGGCTGGGCGGCTCTGGAGAGGTATTGAAATTGTTGAAGTTAGGTTCGTCAATAACTTCAAAATCATCCAAAACCTCGTCGGGATGAACTTTATTAAACAAGTTTCTTCAATTTATGTTTTTCAAGTGATCGAGAGCACTCAGGTACTCAGGATTATCTGAAGGGAATTAAATTTACGATTTTCGATACAAATTGCAAGCAGACATGCATTTATTCCGGCTTTACAGACATGAGTGCCTGTTTTTTTCATTGCTTCTTGCACCGACAAATGTTAAATTTTAAAGACTAATTCAACCTATAAAAGGAGCTTGATATGGACATTCGCAGATGGACACTGGCAGTTGTCTGCCCTCCCGCAGCGGTTATGAACAAGGAAGCCGGCACGATCATGCTGACCGGGATTCTTACCCTCCTCGGCTGGCTGCCCGGTGTTGCAGCGGCATCTTTTATGATCATCATGGAGCAGCGCCAGGCAAAGGCCACTCAGTAAATCTGCTCCTGCGTCACCTTCTGTCTATTTACTGAACCGGGACCTTTGTTGAAATTTATCAGGATTTCACAGAAGGCTCCCGGTATTTCTTGTTGATTGCGGCATGCACAGAACGGCTTCCATCCTGCGATAAGGCAACGGTAAAAAAAATCCCTGTCGCCGTTAAAAAGTTTCCCCTTCAGATCACACTCCGCTTCATTGCTGCAATGATGGCAGTTACCAATTGCAGAAGCATGAACGCGATGCAGGCAACGATAATGATTGCCGCACCGGAGGCAATATCGAGCAGAAAGGAAATCCAGATGCCGATGACGCAGAAAACGGCGCAGAACATGATGGAAAGAAGCATCATGACAGGCAGGCTTCTGCTGAAGCTCTTCGCTATTGCAGCCGGAATGCTCAGAAGGGCTATGACCATCACGATACCGACAACCCGCATCATGACAACCACAGCAATGGCGATGAGACAGAGAAGAAGAAGATAGAGCTGCGTTGTTTTCAGGCCGGAGACTTCAGCGTACTCCTCATCGAAACAGATTGCAAGAAATTCCTTGTAAAAGAGAATGACCACCACCGCGATAAAAATATCGAACAGCAGGATCATCCAGAGATCGAAGGACGGAACGGTCAGGATATTACCGAAAAGGTAACTGAACAGATTCGGAGCGTAACCCGGAGTAAGCCCTATGAAAATGATCCCGGTAGCCATCCCCAGTGCCCAGAAAGCCCCGATTGCGGTATCTTCGGCCACCTTCGATCTCCGATTGAGCAGCCCTATGGCAATGGCAGAAGCGATACTGAACGGTATCACGCCGGCAAGCGGGCTGATACCAAGGAAATAAGCGATGCCGATACCTCCAAAAGCGGTGTGGGCGATCCCTCCGCTGATGGAACCGATTTTCTTCACGACCACAAAGGTGCCGATGATGCCGCAGGCGACACTTGACAGCAGTGCCGCAATCAGGGCATTGCGTATGAATTCGTATTCAAGCATTTCCGTCAGCATCGTGCGGGCTTTTTTCCGGTTGGCTGCCGGATTGGCCGAGATGTGCGATGACGTCGACAGGATAGCGGTACAGGGAGTCAAGAGCTTCCCGTCCAAGCGACGAACCCGGTTCATGCATATCCAGAGTACAGTTCAGGCACGCGATTCTCGTCACGTGCCGGCTGATCATCCCCGTGTCATGGCTCACCATGACAATGGTCATACTTTTCCTCAGGTAGTCCAGAAGATCGTAGATGGTAATTTTCATTCCGGGATCGACATTGGCCGTCGGCTCGTCGAGCAGCAGCAGCCGGGGTTCTCCGGCAAGCGCACGGGCGATAAGCGCCCGTTGCAGTTCTCCCCCAGAAAGAGTCCCTATCCTTCGCGATGAAAGCCTTTCCAGTCCTGTAAGCCGCAGTGCCTCATCGGCTTTTTCCCTGTCGGCACGATCGTAGTTCCTGAACAGTTTCTTGTGGGATAGTCTACCCATCAGCACAAGTTCTCTGACGCTGACAGGAAATTCCCGGTCGAAAAACAGCCGCTGGGGAACATAGCCCATCCTTTCGGGATAACTGCCCGGAGGACTTCCGAAAACATGCACCGTACCGCCATACGATTTTTCAAGGCCCAGAAACACCCTGAGGAGTGTGGTCTTTCCACCGCCGTTCGGGCCGACAATGCCGAGGAAATCCTGCTCATAAACCGTCAGGGTCAGCCCGTCGATCACCCTGGTGCCTCCAAGTTCGACAGAGAGGTTCCCGCATTCGATAACTGGTTCATTCATTGCCTGCTTTCACAAATAGCTCCGTCGTCCTCCTGAGATTATCCTGATAATCCGATGCAAGTGGATCGACGCTATGAATTTTTCCCCCGATAGCTTTCGCTATCGCCCCGGCCTGCTGCGCATTGAACTGTGGCGATATGAAAACGACCCTGATACCGTTTTTCTTTGCGGTGTCGATAACATGCCTCATCTGCCCGGGAGTAAGCGATTTGCCTTCAGCTTCGACAGCTATCTGCTCGAGGCCGTAATCATGAGCAAAGTAACCCCATGCAGGATGGAAAACCAGGAATTTTCTGAGGGTTACCCCTGATATTTTTTCTTGTATTTCCCGGTCAAGGGCACGAAGCTCTTCCTCCAGTCGTGATGCGTTTGCCCTGTATTCTTTTGAATGTGCGGGATCTTCACTCTCCAGAGCCTTCGCGATGTTGCGTACAATCGTCACTGCATTTGCGGGCGAAAGCCAGAAATGTGGATCTTTATTCCCGTGTCTGTGATGCTCCCGATGTTCTTCATGATACATGTCCGCGTCCTCTGCACGTTCTCCCTTCGGCATCGGCAGCAGGGTGGCGCCCGCTGAAGCATCGCAGATCCTTAGCCCCGGATTCAGAGAAAGAATTCGAGGCATCCAGTCAAGCTCGAACTCGATGCCGGAACCGGCTTTGATAAAAAGAATGGCATGGCTGAGCATGACCAGCTGACTGGGTTTCGGTTCGTAACTGTGCGGATCACCGCCGGGAGGCACCATAACGGAAACTGAGACATATCTGCCGCCTATTCTTTCTGCAAAATAGGAAAGCGGCGTTATGGATGAAACAATCTGCAGGCGGTTGTCATCGGGAGAATGGGTGCAGCCCGTCTGCAACAGCAGGAACAGCCCAAGTAATGAAAGCATGATCTTATTGCCCTTATTGCCGCACATAGGCAAGCTCCTCTTAATTGTTTTCCTGACAGTTTGCGCACACTCCTTCAAACTGCACGATATGCGACAGCAGTCGATAACCGCCGAGCATCATTCCTTCATGATAGCGGCAACCATCGACATGAGCGACTTTGCCGCAGGAAACACAGACGATATGATGATGATGGGGATCGGTTCCCGGTTCCCTGCATAAAGCGTAAAAGCGTTCACGGCCAAATCCGGCAAGCCGGAACAGGACGCCGCATCCCGCAAGTGCCTCCAGGTTCCGGTATATTCCAGGAAGCCCGCACCTTCCTATTCGCTTCTGAACCAGATTCTGCACTTCCCGGGGAGTGAACGGCCTGGGGCTTTCCTCAAAAATGAGGATGATCTCTTTTCGGATAGGGGTCAATTTGAGACCGGCATTCCTGATAAGCTGATACGCTTTGTACATAGGAATAAATGGAAACTATTTCCATTTAAAGGAACAAAAAAAAGGTGCATTCTCCAACAATCCCGGACGGCCGCCACACGGCAGCCGTCCGGACGTTGTCAGGGAAGGCGGTTCAGGGCGCTTACCGTAGCTTTTATCGAGGCAAGGCTGATGTTCGAATCGACTCCAGCACCAAAAGCCATGCGACCGTCGGGGGTTCCGATTTTGATATAGGCTATTGCCGTCGCCCCGGCGCTGTGACCGATGGCATGTTCCGCATACTCCTCGACGCTGAACTCCATTCCGCTCGATTTCACGAACCCTTTCGCGAACGCATCGAGAGGACCGTTGCCTTTCGCTTCGAAGCTGAACTCCCTATGCTCCACCTGTACGATGCAGTTGAGCGAAGTGGCTTCCGCCTCATTTCGATCCGGGTCCATGTCATCCCAGGCGATATGGCATTTCTTCAGCATGATCGGCTCCTTCAATGTCACATATTCGGAATGGAACAGATCGTGGATCTGCGAGGG
>CAIYPU010000041.1 GCA_903928225.1 uncultured Chlorobiaceae bacterium | reverse complement strand
TTATAAAAGAGCAAGCAGTTTGAGGTGTAATGAATTGCGCGTTTGTGCCTGTATGTGATTAAGAAACAAAGAGATATAAAAAAGGAAAGAGAAAAAAACAGTTTGCAGAAAATTGCCGGTTTTGCGTGAAAATGTCATTCAGTTTGCAGAATTTGCGCGTCTTTTTTCCGGTTGTCGGTAATTGCGCAGCATTCGGTTGATAATCGCGTCTGGTGCTGGATCACCGTCCCTGTATCGCTTAATTTCCGGGTAATCGTGCTCATTGTATAAAACAAGGTCTCCAGGACGTGGTTTTGCCTCTCGATCAAGAAAAATCCAGTCTCCAGTCTGTATCCCTTCACGATTCATCGCCTTCCCTAAAGCTACAACCGTATTCTCGTTTATAAAGTCAAACAGCTTGTCAATGGTCGTTATATCGCCGTTTAAAGGCTGTTTCTTGTACGTTTCAAGGTCTTTATGGTAAGATTCCTGCTCTTCTCGGACGGCCTTGTCTTCCAGCATTTCCCCTTTGCCAGTTAAAAGCCAATCTATGTTACACCCAAGTTTTTGAATTTTTTGCATCACTGACGTTCCAGGTTTTCGTGCACCTCGCATGTACGCTTGAACATTCGGTGCACCCATGCCCATCGCATCAGCAAAGTCATTTATTTTGCCATATTTATAATTAGCAAAGGCTCTAATGCGATCGCCTATAGTGTCCATTTGTGCATTTTTTTCTTGCTTTGATGTGTTCATTTGTGCATATTTATAACGTGCAAGATATATGAATAATACAAAAAGCCAAAGATGAAAGAAAAGAAGGCCGTGAAGGTCGATCTGCGGTGCCAGCCTTTTCGAGGGATTCTGAAGGAGCTTGGCAAAGAGCTTGGAATGCCGACCGATCAGCTGCACAAGGCATTATTCAAACGAAAGGCACCTCATCCTGAATATGCGGCAATGTTTGACGCCAAGCTTAAAGCAAGACTTGAGAAGATTGAGAGCTTTAAAGATACCATCCGCAAAGCGGTATGAAGCCGGTTCAAATCATCGGGGATGTTCGCACTTCTGAACAAAAAGTGCGAACCATAAGTGCGAACAAGGTACGCAAGTTCGACCTTTCTGAAGATGTCAATGAAATCAATGGTTCAGAGACTTTTTCTGTTTGGTTGACACTTAAACAGTGTTCGCACTTTGAAGGAACGACAGTAAGAGCGTTACAGAAAAAAATAAAAAGATTTCCGAGAGAGAAAGTACGTCAAGTTAAGGGCTTGGGTGGTACTCGTTTTGAGGTACATATCGATTGCCTCAGCGCTGATGCAATCCGAAGATATCTGGAGCTTTCCGGCGTCAAAAAACAGCCGACAGCGATGGAGCTTGCCGTCAGAGATGCCGAGTTCCAGGCAAACGAGTGCATCCCTAACTGGAAAAAGGATTTGGCCTGTTTGAGATACGGTGTTATCGATGAGTACAGGACGTTTATCGCTGGTGTGTCACGCGGAGAATTGTGTGACTTGAAGGAGCAGTTTTGCCGGATGTACAATCAAGGGCTCCTTGACATACCTCAATCGGTGCGTGAGAAAATAAAATCGATCAGTCCCGCTACACTTGGCCGATGGCTTAAAACTCTCGAAGACGCGAAAGGCGATACGTTTGCCCTGGCTCCGCAATATGGGAACAACAAGGGGCAGACAAAGATCAGTATCGAGGAAGAGCAGCTGCTGATGCAGTGCGCGCTGGTCCCGTTAAAGCCAATCAAAGAGGCTGTGTCTGATTTCAGAAAACATATGAAATTACGCGGCCTTGAGGCTAAGGCTTCTGACAGTACATACCAGCGAGCCATCGGGCAGTTTCGACGGAACAACCACGACAAGTGGGTTTTTATGCGTGAAGGGGCGAAGGCATTCAATGATAAAGTGGTTCCGCCAATAGTGAGAAACCGAGACCTTGTAGAGGTTGGAGATTTGCTGGTCGCAGATGGCCATAAACTCAACTTCGATATCCTATGCCCGGTGACAGGTAAGGCATTGAGAATGATTCTTGTGCTGGTCTATGATTTCCGAACCGGTATGCCTCTTGGATGGGAGATATCGAAAACGGAAAACACTGCGTCGATTTCGATGGCTTATTATCGGGCGATAAAAACCCTTGGATTTGTGCCAAGACGATTTTACCTCGACAATGGACGGGCGTTCAAATCGCACTATTTCACTCGTGACGGTGAAAAATCTATCACAGGTCTTTTTGACCGACTCAGCATTTATGGATATGAAAAAACCATGTTTGCAAAGCCGTATCACGGGCAATCGAAACCAGTCGAGCCGTTTTTCAGGACTTTGCAACAGTTTTCCAGACGCATGACGACGTATCGAGGCAGCGGTATTGAGCATAAATCCCCACGATTACATCGTAATGAAAAACGCCACCAGGATCATCATGAGGAGATTACCGGCGGATATGTCCCTGAAGTTATTGACGTACACAGGTACCTGATTGAGTGGATATCAGAGTATGCGATGTGCAAGACAAGCAAGCAGCATGGATTGAAAGGGCAATCTCCTTTTGACGTTTACAAAGCGTCACTTGACGAGGTTCGATCACGGCCGGACTATTCTTCTCGATGTGTCAATGATGATTCATTACGGTTTTTGATGATGGAAGAGCGCCGACCATTAATCAGGAGGAACGGCATTACGTTGCTCGGGAAAACATACTGGCATGAAAGCCTTTATGGATTAAAAGATATCCGTCCGATTGTCAAGTACGATACGATGGATTTATCGAAAGTATGGGTTTACGATGAGTCCGGGAGCAATCTGCTTTGTGTGGCTGATCGCGATCCGTTTGGCGGGGTGCATCCGATGGCTGAAAATGATGAAGACAAAAACAGGTTGAAGGGTTTGCTCGATATGCAGCGAGACCTTGAGAGCAGAACGGTGAAAGAGGTTAAAGACATCTGGAAAGGTCAGATCGAATCAACATCAAAAGCACTGACAACTCCGCCGCAAAAACCTGCCCAGCAATTAAAACAAGCTGTTGGAGCAGAAACGACAGGACCGGATGCAGGGGATGTGTGGATTGAAAATTCCAGGCGTAATCGTGATGCGAGGTTGCTTGAAGAGAAGCGGATTTATGAAGAGAACTGCAAGAAGTACAGCATTTTCAAGTAGTTAAAAAGGATTTTAAACGGAGTAAAAAGGGGGATAATGATGATTGTTCAGATTGTGAATTGTGAATCGCCATTTATGGGGATTATTGGCGTAGAGGCAAAAGAATACGGCGCAAGTATTGACGGTGAATGGTTTGGCCTTGAAAATGATGCATCCCGCGTTTTGGTCCCTGTTCGCGATGTCAAACTGGTCGATCTGACACTTATGCATTCCGGGAAGTGCTGTATTGAGCTTAAGAATGGCGACCAGGTCCAAATCGGAGGAGATGACAGGGCGCATTTCGCTCACATAGTTATGGCGATTGTGAATTTTATCGATGCTGTTAATAAGGGGATGAATTAACGGCTTTTTACAACAATTAAACGGAGAAGTCGATGGGTAAACACAGTTTATCGGGGGAGCACCGGCATGTTTGCACCGAGTGCGGAAAGGACAGTTGCAGGATCCTCTACATTCCGGCGAAGGAGCCGAGAACGGATCATCCGGTCTATCACGGGGAACGGCTTTGCAAGAAGTGTTTTAACAACAGGGTGAAGCTCAACAAGATTCAGATAAACCTTGATTTCGAATCCGAACCGGCATCCGCCAGCAAGGCATGCTGTGGCGGATGCAAGGCCCAGATGTCTGCTTAACTCTCACATCAAGACGACAATGGAAACTATCGAAAAAATCACAAATGGAAAAGCTCCTTCGGCGTTGATCTCCGAGGTCGAGCAGATCGCCGAGCAGCGACGTATGAGCGATGCGGCGATCGCCAGGCAAATCGGTATCACCGCCGGCGCATTTTCCGCATGGAAGCGCGGGACGTACCGGGCAAACACAAAAGGCATCGACACGAAGGCCGAGGCGTTTGTGAAACGGATGCGGGAAATCGCCGAGGCTCCCCTGTCCGGGGAACGGCGGTTTCGGAGCGTCGCTGAAACATCGATATGCCGGTCCGTGACGAATGCGATTCGGGAATGCCACCTGACCGGTGAGATGGGATTGGTTACGTCTCTGTCCGGGACAGGCAAGACGAGGGTGATCGAGGAGTATGTGGCGAACAATCCCGGATCGATCCTGGTGAAGTGCCATCCGAATTTCCCTGCCGGCGCCGTGCTGGTCGAGATTGCCCGTCAGGCAGGGATCGAGGTCAGAGGGTCCGTACACACCGTGCTGATGGCTATCTGGGAGAAGCTGGCGCATTCGGGAAAGGTGATCATCCTGAACGAGGCTGAACACTTGAAACCGAACGTCCTCGATGTCGTTCGGTCGATTTATGATGAAGCGAAGATCGGGATCGTGTATGTCGGAATTCCACGGCTTGCAGGTCTGCTGGCTTCGATGCGTGGCGATTATACCTATATCTGGAACCGAGTATCGATCAAGAAGGAGCTGTCCAGGTCGAAGGCCGACGAGGTCGCCGATCTGGAAACCTTGCTGGAGAGCAATGGATTCGAGCCTGGTTTTGCAGAGACGCTGCACGATTTCTGCGGCGGAGATATCCGGCTTGCGGAATCGCTGTGGTTCAGGGCGCTCGCAGCGGCGACGGATAACGGTGAAGAGGTTTCCGTGAAAGCGATCGAGCTGATCGCGGTCAAAGACCTCGGGCTGAAGTCCCAGGGAGGTGTCCGATGACTGAGCAGGCGATTGTGAAGCGTCGCGCAACCGGCGTGATGCTCGGGCACTACCCCTATCATTATTGCGGCCTTTGCGGGAAGCAGATTCACTGGATCACGACGGCCAGATGGAAAAAGATGCCGTGCGAGCTGCAGCTGCAGCAGGGGAACGGAAAAATGACGCTGGTCACCAATGACGGGCGAGTGATTGTCAAGGCTGGGCCGGATGTTTGCGGGTATGAACCGCATTTCGGCCACTGCGAGGAATATAAAAAGTTGAAGAAACCTAACGGAGGGAACAATGGCTGATCACGCAACAAATTTTATTGGGTATGTCGGAGGATGGATCATCCTTCTGACCGGGGTCGGTATCCTTTTCGCCTATCGCGGATACCTTTTTACCTGGACGATGGAGCTGGTGCGTCCGGCGTTGGAGCCGACGATGCTTGCGCTTGGGAAATTTTTTCTCTGGATCAGCTTCCGGTTTTTCGACATGAGTGAAAAACTGGTCAATGCCGTGAAGCTGAAACATTCATTTACGGGAGAAGCGAAATGAAAAGACTCAAGCGGAATCTGATGCGGTCCGGATTGACTGCCGCAACCTACGTTCTCTACCTGGTGCGGAGAGTGATGCAGGCCTGGTATGAATATGTCATTGGCGTAGAACGTGCCGTTGACGACATCAGGAGGTCTGTATGAAGAACAAAAATGTCATTGGCCAGATGCTTGCCGGTATTCAGCCTTCGCTGATCGAGAAGTGCACGATGGAGATGTCCATGCCTCCGGACAAAATGCCGACGGGCGTGTCGTGGTGCAAGCGGAAGCGCCGGTTCAGGGCATACCTGCACCAGGGGCGGACGCAGGTGTATCACGGGTATTTCGACACGATTCCCGATGCCGTGGTCGCACGGAAGAAGGCTGAGTTGAAATACGGCGAATCGGTAAAGCAGGTATCCGGGAAACGGCCACGTCCAGCCGACCGCAAGGTTGTGGTTCCACGCAGGAGGCTTCTCGGCGTGCTGATCCGGGATATCGAGGATTCGACGTATGTGGTGATGGAAACGGCCCAGGCGGTGCAGGCTAAATCGATGCGAGGACGGGAGCAGAAGCGGGGCCCATCGTATCGGACCCTTCTCGGTGAGCGGATCGGCAGGCTTGTTGCCTCGATCGACGCCCTTGTGCTCTCGGGAGAAGTCAGGCATGAGGATATCGAAGCAGGGCTGAAAGACCGGGTGATGGAGTACCGGGAACAGGAAAAGTCATACTCATAAGACGGAATCCCTCGTCGCCAAGCGGTAAGGCATCGGCCTTTGGAGCCGATATCGCAGGTTCGAATCCTGCCGGGGGAACAAGGAGCACGGGACTGAAATAAACTGGCCGCAATGGAAAAAAGTTACATAAGACTGCACAACATAGACTGCATGGATTTCATGGCGTCAGTGCCCGACAAATCCTACCAGCTCTCCGTCGTAGACCCTCCTTATTTCAGCGGACCTAATAAGCTCGGGTATTACGGGGACCATACTGTTTGCTCTCGAACGGGAGTTTTTCGTACAGGGTATAAACGAGTTGGGAAATGGGACCCACCAGATCAAAGGTATTTCGATGAACTCCGCAGAGTATCGGTCAACCAAATAATATGGGGTATCAATTACTACGACTTTACCGGAGTTGGACCCGGGAGAATTGTATGGGATAAAGTGAATGATTCTTCGACGTTTTCCGACTGTGAGATAGCTTTTTGCAGCCTGATAAAAGGCGTTAAGATTTTTCGGTTTATGTGGAACGGAATGATGCAAGGAAAGAGCGCTCTCGAAGGGCATATCACGCAAGGAAATAAAAAACTGAATGAAAAGCGCATCCATCCTACACAAAAGCCAGTGGCGCTCTATAAATGGATATTGCAGAACTACGCGAAGCCGGGAGATAAAATACTCGAAACGCATGGCGGGAGCGGTACCATCGCCATTGCCTGCTATGATATGGGGCTTGATCTTGATTTATGCGAGCTTGATCCGCAATATTTCGCGGCAGGAAAGGCGCGTGTAGAGCGACACATGGCGCAGGAAAGATTGTTTATCAGAACATAAAACGACGAATGTATGAATAGCCAGGACGATTATATCATTCGCGGCATTCAGGCCGTGCAGCAGGAACAATATGACGTTGTCGAGACCAAGCCCGGAGAATATGCGATCAAAATTACCGGGGCATCGGCTGGAGAAGGATATGTCTGCAAATTCCCGAAGCGTGAAGGCCGGGAGTATATGCAGAAAGCTCGGGCCGAACGGCTGGTTAAGGCAGTGACATCGGTGAAAAAACTCAAGAATGCTGTTGATATTCTTATCAGCCGCGACAGCAGAAGAGATTTGATTGATCTGCGTGCAGGCATTTTGTCCCTCATGATGGATCGCCCTCTGGATGAAATATCAGAAGCAATGCGTCCACTTAATGTTTTAATTGAAACGCTTGACGAGGGGGAGAATTGATATGCCTATATCGAACGAACAGTGGAAAGTGCTTGAAGAAAGCTGGACAATATTCTCGACACTGAAGTTTTCGTATGAAGGCCGAGTTCTTATTGTCCAAAGCGCTCGGGCATCTAAAACGCAGGCTCTTTTCAAGCCAGCAGTTTTCATTGATGGATTTATCCGACAGCAAAACGGAATTCCGTCACATAAAGAATACGACCCGTTCGTTATAAAAGTCTGGTGGAACAAGCCGATTAAAACCTGCGTATTCAGCAAGCAGCAAATTGCACTCATGCAGGCAAAATGTCGTTCAGCAAGACAGAAAAAAGAACTCAGTGAGTGGCTGGCAAAGTTTCCGGAATTGAGGACGGATTTTTATACGCCGTATTACCCATCGATCAAAGCATTGATCAGGCAGTTCAAAAAACTTGAAGGGATCGAGGTCGTTGAAATATGACTCTCGATAAGGGACATATACAGCGGATCAAGATGCTGCAGAAAAATGCCGGGGTGAGCGATGAGAATTATCGGGCACTCCTGGAGGGTTACGGAGTGACGTCCTGCAGGGACATGAATCAGAAAGATGCCCTGCAGCTGATCGCGTTCCTCGGGAATCTTGTTCCGAGCAAAGAGGATGATTTCCGGAAGTACGACGATCTTGGATACCGTGAGGATTTTGCCACTCCGGCACAGCTCCGGATGCTTGAAGCTTTGTGGAAAGACGTAAGTTTTTGTAAAATATCACAGCAAAGGCATGCTGCATGGAGAGAATTCCTTTGGAATCGCTTCAAGATTATCAGTGTCGAAAATATATCGCAGGATGATGTCGGACCGATAAAATATACTTTGGAGAGCATGCGGTATGCGCAGCGGAAAAAACAGCAAGCGAAAGCTTAAGCCAGCACAGGGATATGACGGTATCCCGGAGGGAGACATGAGGCTGATTGCCGATGTCATTGGCCCGGATGCCGCAAGGATGCTCATGCTGAAGCTGGGGAAAATGAATTTTTACATTCCTCAGCCGTCAGAGTTCCGGGAATGGTATGTCAGGACGCATTTCACCGGCAAAAATTACCAGGAACTGGCATTTGAACTTGGCGTATCGCCGAGGACAGTCCATGAGTACGTGAGGAAGATGTACAGCCGTCCGGCTGGGGATGAGCCGAGACAGGGTACTTTATTCGGGATTTAAATAACGTTTTACTGTCGATTAAATCTTATTCAAACAACAAAACGGAGGTTGTTATGTTATTTTTCGCCGCCTGTATCGTAGGCTTGTTCTGCGGGATTATTTGTATAAACATTGCCGAAAGCAAGGGATATGCAAAAAGCACTTTTGGCGTGTGGTTTATCATTGGGCTGTTGTTCAGTTTTATCGGGGTGATTATTGCTCTTGTCGTCCAGAGAAAAACAGAAGGATACCTTGAGCAGGGACTCATGAAAATATGTCCCTTCTGCAAAGAAGCGATTCTGGCTGATGCAGTTGTGTGCAAACATTGTCAGTCGAAGCTTTGATATAAATTTTCCGTCTAACGATGAGACGAGCAAACACAAATTAAAATGAAACATTCCCGGTAGATCTCCCGGCAGAAATCGGGATGTGGTGCGACGGGAAAAAAGATTTCATAATCGGAATTGGAATTGATGATCACGGCTTGGTTTTTGCCAGTGACTTCGAAGAGGATGGTTAGGCAAACGATGCGCATACTCCAAAGAACAAGACAAAGCCCGGATGACCTCCGGGCTTTTTTTATGCCTGACTGGTGATGTCGTCGATGACGATATCACGGATATCGGCAATGTCTTCGTCAGTGACAATAAAAAACGGCCGGGCAGGGATCCCCGGATGATTTGCCCATTTGCGGAACCCGATGCCGGGAATAAGCAGTGCCTTTTTGTTTTTCGGCTTGATAGTGAACGGTTTGGTCCCGGTCTGCTGGTACCCCATGTATTTGACGGCTTTCAGAATTATACCATCTCCTGTCAAGGCATAGTTGAGGCTGTTGATACCGACGCCGCTGCGCTGAAGCGGCGCATTGCTGACGATGCCGAGCTTGTTCACCCTCCGGGCAGGCTTTTTTTTCTGTTCAAGGTTCCATCGTTCGTCGATCGTGCGCTGCTTGATCGGCGTCCAGAGAGGATTACCTCCTTGTTTGATGGTGGCCCGGGCCCGGGCTATCAGGATTTCGCCTATTGACATCTTCGTTTCCTTGCGATCGAGAGCAACGGACAGTTTCGCGCTAAGATGATCGATCCTGTTTTCGAGATCTTCCAGTCCGGCCAGTTTGATCGTTATGTTGTCAGGCATGCAGATAGGTTTTGTCGTAGTGGTTGCGGGTTTCCTGCATCGCCCAGGTTGTGCCGCGATTTTCTTTTCGGATCCTTGTTTTTTCTTTTTGCGGCAGCAGCTGGAAGAGCGTCCGTTTCGAGCGCAGCGGCAACTCGTCCCATAGACCGAGCTCGGCGGCCTGAATCAGTTTTTCCGGGGCCATCGGCACCATGTCTTTGTATGAGTACAGCCACATTTCGGCATACCGCTTTTTGCTGACGAGGGAATCCCTGACTGTGTAAAGTACTTTCCATGCTTCGTCGTGGCTGGGCAACGGCTGGTACCTGGTGCCGTTTGCAAAAGATGTTTTAATGACCTGGTCGTACCAGATGACCAGCTCTTCCGGAGATACTTTCGATCCAAGGAAGGTTCCGGGTATGCCGCAATTCGGGACACTCCGGTTTACCTGTTCGTATAATTTCCCCTTGATGCTTTCGATTTTCCGGATCCACGAAACGATGTCGTCGTATGAGGCGACGTTGACCAGTGCCCGTGCATTGGCCGTGATTTCTTTGTCGGTTTCTCCTCCGAGGGCGTCGATGCATTCACACCGCTCGGTCTCTTTCCGAATCAACGGATAGAGCTGGTCAACCAGAGAGCTTCGGGTGTCAATCTGCATTTGCAAGATCGGTTAAAAGTTGGTCAAAAGCCTGTTTGAGCAGGCCGAGCGTCGCCTGGGACATATGCATCTGCTGTTCTTTGAGCCAGAGGTTGTAACTGCCGGTTTTGTCGCCAATGAACTCGATGTCGCGAAGGTTCCCTCGCATTTCCGGCGTGATGATGTCGGGGGCTGTGATCCCCTTGCGCTGCGCCTGCGCTTTGGTGAGCAGGATGACGGTGCATCGGCAGTTAAACCCGAGTGGTGGCCAGAATTCGGCGTTTGTTGCGATGAATATTTTTCCGTCAAGAGCGCGGTGGCTTGGCCGGGTGCGCTGGTCGAGGATTGCGCTGTATTCCCAGAACGGGAACTTGTCGCGAATTTCCTGAAGGCGGGCAAACTGAGCCGCCCCAAAAGCGAGAGCCGTTTCTGTCCGGTATATCAGATTGAGCCGGAACGGGGTGAAGCGTGTGACGCCAAGGCTGTCGAACCTGGAATCGATGCCGGTCTTCCATTCCTCAAACCCGATCCCATTTTTCAGGGCATCGCCAAGGCTTGATTTAAGTGCGTCGTTGATGCGCTGGTCTTCGACGAGAGCGGCCGCAAATCCTCGAAAGGAGTGGAAGGCGGCCGCTGTCTCGTTACCGCTTCCGATGTCTCCGGGGATGGTTATTACCGGGTCAGAAGCAAAGGTCGCATCATCGAGGGAAACGGCATCGGATGCAAGGCGATCGAGGTCGGCCCGACCGTCTGCCCAAGCGATGTTGAGGGCATCGGTCAGGCTTGAGGCAAAGGTGTTGATGAATTGTTCGTCCGGCTGAGGGTTCAGGATGTCCTCAGCCGTCAGGCTTTTTTTTTTGTGCGGAGCAGCTCGTATGCTCTGATCATGTCAACCGGCGGAGTATCCCCTGAAAACGTAACGTCAGGATGCTTATTTTTTACAATATTCAGGAACTCCTTGTTTGATGTATTCGGGTACCCGGCCGGATCACCAGCTCCGGGTATCGTATCCTGAGATTCTGTGAAGACAAACTCGTCTTCCTGGAACCCTCGGTTGAGGAAGAACTTCTGGGTAGGCTTGACTCCCGGCATCGACATGTAGACGTTGTCGCGGTCCGCTTCTTCTTTCGTAATTTCCTCATCGTGAACCAGAGTGAACGTTATTGTTTCGTCATCACTGCCCGGAAGGCTGTTAAGCTCTGTGACAATCCGGAACAGCTCATGGACCGCGGCCTGGGCAATCCTTTTGCCACTGCTGAGTGCTTCCCCACGGATTTGCACACCGCTCTGGCTGCTGCTGTATCCGCCTTTTCCTTCGACCTGCATCATGAGGTCGGTGCCGAACCAGAGTTTCAGGATTTTCCGGCTGAGCAGCTCATCCGCTTTGGTGTATGCCTCGCTCGATGACGCGCGGCCGGTCACGTCCTTTTTGTCAAACTCATTCCCTTCGGGTATGGCGGCAACTCCGTTATTGCGGAGGTTGTAGGCCATGTTGAGGGCATCGTTGATCTCATCGTTTGTCGCTCCCCGTGGATGCCGCACAACCCATTTGTCACGCCCGTCTTCTTCCAGGAAGGTCATCATAAACTCGAAATTGCCGTTCAGGCCGACGGCATACCAATACGCGATGTCCAGAAGCCCTTTGCCGTACGGGTTGTTATACCGTGCTTTGTGACGCGGCAGGATAAACTTGTTCGGCCATTTGATGAAAACGTTTTCGCCAATGTCGGGGCTGTCTTTTGTGTAAAACCGCAGCGCGTTGTCCCGGTCGAACCCGAACCATTTCTGAGGCTTTGCTTCGATTGTCCGGGGAGCGGATTTTCCCTTGAAGAGTTTCCAGCTGGTTATTTCGAGGACGACATAACCATAATCCCGGGCTTCGAGCGCCTGCTCGATGAGGTCCGGAAGATCGATGCTGTCGAGGTAATCCTGGAACCATGCAGCTCGCTCGCTGTTTTCAATTGACGATTGCACCGTGAACGACATCGATGCGACGCCGGACCGGTAATCGTTTATGGCAGCTGCGACATCAATCTGCTCAGCGATTTTATCGAACACTTCAATTGTTTCGCCGATGTTTTCCAGCAGCCGGCTTGGATGTGGAAGCCGGTCGATCGTCGTGAGAAACTCGCCGTTCGCGGCCTGCCGGGTCGCAACCTCAAGGAATTTCTGTGCCCGGTTCGATATCGGGCGGCCTTTTGCGTCGTAGAGCATTGACGTTTATCTCCGTTTAAAGCCGTTTAAAATCCGTTTTAACCTGCCCGGCCGCACTCGATCGACCTGTCGCTTCTGTTCTGGAGGAAGCGTTGTAACCTTCGGTTTCCCAAGCGGCACTCCAGCGGCGGCTTCGAGTGCGAGCATGCATGCCCAGAAATGGTCGGCGTGCGACGCCGGGTTTTCTTCGTTCTCACTGCTGTCGATACGGATATTCCCTGCGGCAGTGACCAGTTTCTGCAGACTCATAAAGTCGGCCCGGTACACTGGGTTGTCCGGAACGATCAGGCTCCGTTCCTCGAGGAATTGTCTCCCTCGGTGAGCAAGTGTCTCCTTGACCGGGGCAGTAAAATTCACTCCTTCGACGCGGAAGCTGCCGTGCTTTTCGACGGCGTAATCGGTTGCGCCAATGCCGGGCCCCGTTCGATCGATACACGCCCTGCGCATGTTGGGAATTGCCATTATTTCATCGAACCGCCGGTTCTGATCCGGCGTGGGCATTTTTTCCATCGGTAGGACGTACCGGGTAATACGCTGCAGGCCTATCAGCTCGATTACCCAGATGACGCTGAGGTGAGCGAACCGGGCGAAATCCCACCCGGCGTAAAGGTCGCCCTTGCAATGGAACAGCTCCCGGTAATCGAGCAGGATGCCCGGCCGTTCGCAGGGCTCATAAAGGGCCAGCGATATGAATTGACCTTCTTCATCTGAGGGCACGCACAGGTATGCCTGCTCGTAGATCTTGTTTCCGACACTTTTCCGTTTGGCGTCACAGTACGCCTGCTGTTCATCCTTTGTGGTTTTTCGGCCTTCGTAGGCCATGCGGAACTGCCCGACTTCAACTCGGCCTGCTTTTTCGAGGATCCTGTCGAGCAATCCCTGGGCGACGGCGAGTTCAAACGTGACGCGATGGAAGCTGAACCCGTAGTCGTCGCGTTTTCGCACCAGTTCGGCAAAGAACGTTCCTTTGCCGTGGTAGTGCGCGGAGAAAATAACCAGGGGATATCCCCACGTCGTACAGGGTTCGGCCGCCTCAAAAAGCTTTTTCTGGTCCTTGTGGTCGCCGAACTCGTCGATGATGATCTTTCCTCGGCGGCCGATGACTGCCGTCGGGCTGCTCGAAATGATGCTGACACTTTTTCCGCTGCTGAACTTCAGGCGGCTGATGACATCTTTTTCCACGATGTTCTCATCGAGCTCGGCGACGGCGCCAATCATCTTTGTCCATTTCCGGCAGTCTTCGATAAACTGGCGGGCCAGTTCTTCGTCGCGGGTTGTGATGAAAACGTCCCAGTCGCCGTTGGCGACTTCGGTGGTCGAAACGAACGCTTCCGTCCAGGAAAACCCTACCTGCCGGGATTTCTCGGCAAGCTTGCGCAGGCTCTTATCGCGGATCCATTTCTTCTGATATGGGAAGAATAGATTGATCAGCGACTGTGAGAGCTTAGATGTCTGTTTCGTCGTCGTCGCTTTCATCGAGATTTACGCCAAACTGAGAAAAAATCGTCTGTTTCAGGTCCTTGAGTTTTGCCGCCTTGAGGGCGGCCGGATCGTCTTTTGAAACTGTTGCGTCCGTTTCGTATTTCCGGGTTTTTTCGAGGGTGGCCATCACCTTGACAACAAAAGATAGCTGCTCTTTTTCCGGCTCTGACCCTTCACGGACTTTGTTGAGGTTCTTGGTTGTAAGCAGCCTCGCCAGCTCATACAGCTCCTCATGCATGCTCTGGGTCGTCTGGATGAAGCCGGAGCGTTTTCCGTCCCAGTTGCCGTCCCCTTTCCAGGTCGTCAACGTCCGGACACTGCACCCGAGTTTTGATGCGATCGCTTCGAGCGTCAGCTGGTCCTGGACATAGAGCCGTTCGGCGTCCGCGTAAAGTGCGTTCCGTTTAGCCATACAGCTCGTTCCTGATGGCGGTTATCTGCTCGTCAAGCTTCCGTATTTCAACGACAGCCACATGCAGATCTTCCGCAGCACTCTTGATGGATGCGGTGTCAAGATTTGCGATTTCGCTGTACGGATCGACTTTGCCTTGCAGGATATAAAGAGCATTCGCCGCCTCGGTCGCGCATTTACGGCGGTTGTCTTCCATGGTTTGCAGTTGCCCCTTTCGTTTCAGTCGAAGGTCATTCATGGTTTCTGGGAGTGTTTTAGTTGGTTGATGCACCGGTTTTCAAGGATGGTCGAAACTTTTGTGAAGAGGTCTCGGAACGCCGTGTCGCTCTGCTGCTGCATTGCTTTCATCCTTTCGACAAGTCCCCTGAGAATGCTGACCTGGTCGCGGTTGTCGTCCAGCGCTTTTTTCAACAGCTCAAAGTCCTTTTCCCGAGCGGTTGAAATCTGGTCGATGATGTTTTTGTAAATGTCCGATGTGTGCTGATCGCGCTTATCCCACTTCCGGCTTTCGGACTTGATATAGATAAGCATGATTGCTGCGAGGGCGAGCAGGGAGAAGAAAAGCAGCACAGCAATCCCGAGCTGTGCAGCGAGCTGGTTTAGGTCGCCGGGGAACAAGGTATTCATTTACTTGCGGGCGTGTCTGGTTGCTGAAAGGTTACGCCATGAAGTTACGCGAGTTATGGCCTCTATTTTTTTTGAAGTGCTTCAAGAAATTGGCGTATCCGGGCTGATGTAGATTGAACCATTGATTTTGTTTGACGCCGGAAACCGGCTCGGAACACTTGAAGCAAAAAACAGACAATGAAGCGAATACTGTTTGCAAGTGGAGTACACCGGACTCCACATCCGAAAAAAAACTGGACAGCGGAAGACGTCGATGCGGTGTTTGCTGCAACGATGGCCAGTTCGCTCGACAGGATCCCGCTTGTTATCGGGCACCCCCATAATGACCTGCCGGTTGTTGGGTACCTGGCGAAAGCTGCTTTGTCGGTACAGGGCGAAGGTGATCGCAGGGTTATCCTGTTCGAGGACGAGGGCGCTGAATTTGCCAGGGACGTGATCGACTGGGCAAGAGCCGAGGGTAAAAACAAGCTGTCGGTCAAGGTGGCGATGCCGGGGATGCACTTGAAGCATGTTGGCCTTGTTACTGAGGCGGCTGTCGACGAGATGAACGCGGCGACGTTCGCTGAAGGTCAGTACCCGGATGAGTCTTTTGCCATTTTTGAGGCCGACGCCGACGCACTGTTCGGGACAAACGAGTATCGCGTCCCGTGGATCGGCGGACTGTTCCGGAACATCCGTGAATTTTTCATCGAGAAGTTCGGCAAGGACCAGGCCGACCAAGTTATCCCTTCGTACGAGATCGGCTGGCTGATGGACTCGCCTTCAACTGATTCAGACGGGCCGAAAATCGACCCTACATTTTCCACAACTACAACTGATGAACCCATGACGGATGCTGAAAAACAGGAAATGCAGCAGCTGCGCGATAAGGTCGCTGCGTTTGAGTCTAAAGAGGCCGTTCTTGCCGGAGCAACCCGGCAGGCGGCAATCGACGCGGTTTTCTCTTCGGAGGAGAACAAGGGAAAGATCACCGAGAAAAATCGCGAAAGCCTGACGAGAGTGGCGGAAAACTTGTGGCCGAAAGACGCCACGTTCTCTGCCGATTCCGATCCCCTGAAGCCGCTGAAGGACCTGCTCCAGACGATGGTTGTCCTGCAACCGGACGACGGCCATGCGGCGACCTTCGCAGCCGCTTCTGGCGAAGACAAAGGTGCCCAGGGGTCGAAGAAGCTGCGTAAAGAAATCTCGGCGGTAACCGGGGACTGATCTTCCGGCCGCATAATCATTAATCAGAAAATACTCCGTTATGAAATTGAATGTAATATCTGCGCGGGTACCGGCCGGGGCCGAGACCTACAAACCGGAAATGACAAGGACGGCAGTAGACGTGATGCTCGCATCGCATCCGCTCCTTCCTCTGGTGGAGTTTCATGATATCATCGGCGACGCCGAGTATGTCGAGAATAACCAGAACATCACCGGCGGAGCCGGGAGGGTAAAAGGAACGGATTTCAGTGCTGCGAATGCTGCGCGTGATTACCAGGCACCGGCCCTGAAGATATTCGGAGATGCAAAAACCATCGACCAGGCTGAACAGCGCCGCGGAAAAAACATGAATGATTTTGCGCAGCGCGTTCTCACGTCGCTTTCCAGAAATGCCGGTCTCAATTTCGCCAACAAGCTGGTGCACGGGGCAACGTCAACAAGCATGTGGGACGGAATTGCCGTTCTGTGTGCAGCTTCCCAGAAGCTGGCTCTCGCAACAAATGGCGCTGTTATCCCTCTCGGCAACAGTGACGCCAATCGCGCGTTGCAGCAGGCGTTTTTTGAAGCCCTCGATACCATCATCGGCTATGTGACCGGTGGTGTCTCAGCGCTCCTGGTGAACAGCAAGCTGCACGCCAGGATCACCAACGTTTACCGCGAGGCGTTCACCTACGTGGTTACTGATGCTACTGTCGGCGTCCCTGTCCCGCGGTATAACGGGATCCCGTTCGTCCCGATGGGGTACGATGCTTCCGGAAACGAAAACCTTCCGTTCACGGAGACTCAGGGGACTGGCGGCAGCGCATCGACAACTTGCAGCTCGATTTATGCGGTGTCGTTTGCCGAGGCCGATCAGCTGTCGGTCGCATCGAACACCGGCGTCAACGTCTATTTCGGCAAATCCGGCGAGAAGTACAGGATCAATCCGGAAGGCGATTTCGTCCCGACGTTGTTCTCGACGAAGGCCATTGCGGCGCTGACCGGCATCAAGCTGTCGTAAGAAATCAAAAACAAGCGCGAGTGCGCGATGGGAGCCCTGACGATTTCCCCCTGGGGGCTCCCCTTTTATAAGGAGACTTTATGCTGTATGTCGATCTCGATACCCTGAAAGCCGAATTGTCGCTTGATATTCTCCACCAGCTCGCTCCGTGGGTTGATGGAGTGGACCAGGTGACCGGGGAGTATTGCGATGCCGGCGTATCGGACACGCTCCTTGAAAAATTGAATTCGGTTTCTGTCGGCGAGTTGCACGGGTATGTCCGTGGGGTTTACGACGTCCCGTTTGACGAACCTGCCGATCCGGTTGTCTCGCAGACTGTC